>JACQJE010000090.1 GCA_016205125.1 Deltaproteobacteria bacterium
CCCCAACAGACATCCCCCCCCTTGCCACTACCGGCTCAAGAAAAAGCGAATCGAATGAAGAGGAATTCCTGTCAAAATAGCGCTCCTTAAAATCGCTCTCCGAGTTGGCCCCCTCTGCCGATTTCCCACTCGGATTCTGAGTCGTCCCATAATATTTCCCATAGATATTGGAGAGGCTCCCATAGAGCGGCTGTACAATCAACACATACTCCCCGTCTACCACCCCCTCGATCACATAGGTCCCATCGACATCCGTAATCGCGCTCCAGACCTCTCCCAGCGTCCCCCCTTCCGCTGTCTGAATCGCCGACACCGCCGCCCCAAAGATCCCCTTTCCGCCCTCATCCGTAATCTTCCCCCCAATTCGATTCTCCAGATACCCCCCCTTCGGATAAAGATGAGAGATCAGCGCCCGGTCATCGCGATCTGTAAAAGACTGTCCCGCCAATGTCGCAAACCACATCGACGACAGGTACGTCGGACTATGCGCCCCTCCCAAGAGATGGCCCAACTCATGGACCGCCACGTCTTCCAAAAAGATCTCTTTTAATTGCGGATTCTCTGGAGAGGGCTTATCCATCCGGAAAGAAAATTTCTCATTAAAAACGACATCCGCATCAAGAATCTCCCCTGTACTCGTCACAAAAGTCACAATCGTCTTCGCCACCAGGCTGAGGTCCGCATCCTCCCGAAAAACGATCGTATTGATCCGGTCGCTCCCATTGACCACCGGCGAACTTCTCAGCCCCAGCTGCAACTGGACATCCGCTGTCGGCAGATGATCCCACTGCTGCAGCGCCCTCCGGACTGCATCAAACTCGCTGAGCCCTTCAATGTCCCCTGTTCCCGGCAGAGAAAGAGTCACCTTCAGCGGAAACGCCGACCGCGGCCAATGCAAAAAAGCCCTCCTCCCATTCTTAAACTCACTCTCCTGCAGCCATGAAAAGGCAGACTGGGGGGAAAAAACAGGACTGCTGATCAGTAAGCTCATTAAGATTCCCTTGAGAAGTCTCTTCATCCTGAATCGACCCTTTTGTTTTCTCCTCCCCCCTTGTGGGGGAGGATAAAGGTGGGGGGTCACCTCTTTTGCCCCAACTCCCTCAGCACCTTCCGAAAGCGCTCCACCGGCACAAGAGCTTCTCCGGCAATCTCCGTCCCTTCAAACTCCCCTCCTTTCTGGCGCACCCTCTCTTTCCCCTCAATGAGCTGAATCTCATAGACCCCATCTCCGAGTCCCAGCGGCTCCCCAGCCGACGTCAGAAAAATAAAAAAGCGGTCCCCGACTTCAATGTGAGGAGTTCCGACCACGAGCTGACCGATGTCCCCAACGATCCCTCCCGGAAGAAAAAACTGAACGCCCTTCCTCTCTCCATTTTTTCCAGGAATCTTCCCCTTAAAGGCCTCCACAAGCTCCGCCTCGACAGAGGTCCTGATCTCTCTCTTCTCTTTTTCATCATCCCATCCGGAAGAGGTCGCGCGAACCTTCACCTCCAAGACTCGTTCTGCCAGCGCAAATTTCTGCTCCATCGACAAACTGACAAGAGTGGTCGCCTCACTCTCAAAGCGCACCACAGACAACAAGGGAAAAATAATAAAGAGCAGATGGACTCTTTTCACGGAAGCCCCCTCAAATTTTCGAAAGTATACCAACAGTGATACGTCACATCTCAATATCGCGAGGTAAAAAAAGCCTCACTTACCCGCCCCTCTGCGAGAGGGGGAGACACCTCAAGTGTTTGAGAAGTGACTCATGTTTTATCGTATCATGCATTTCTGTCTCTATAAATCAAAAAAAAGATGATCCATTTGACATTCCTGCGCTCTTTGTTATAGCGTGATTTTTCTGATTGACTCGGGTCGCGAAGAAGTAGGAAGTCGTTACCGTGAAGTACTATTCAAGAGTAGCCTTTTTCCTCTCTGTTCCGATTGTATTGACTGCCATTGTTCTTGCCTCTCTTTCGGTCGCGCACGAACGCATCAAGATTGAGCCAAACTGGCAGGTAGGGGACCGCTGGTTTGTGGCGACAGAGCTCAAGAGACAGGAGATGATCTGGAAAGTTGCAGATCCTTCGGCTTCGCCTCAGGATGACAAGAGCAAGCCTCAGGGTAACAATGACGCTCTGGCGGATAACAAGAACAATAATCCTCAGGGTGACAATGGCGCTCCGGGTAACAATGGCACTCTGGATGCTAACGGTGCTCTGAAGGATGACAACCCCACTCTCACTGCGACAAGTTCGCGGCCGATTGTATTCCAGTACGATGTCCTTTCCATTAAATCGAGGGAACATGGAAATTTTCATTCTGCTTTTTTGAGAATCACAAAGGCGTTGCCGGAGACCATCAGAGAATTGGGTCTTCCTGAAGAGGTTTTTTCCAATAGTGAGGTGGAACTCCCGATCTCGATGGTGGTTCTGGAAGTGCGGATCCACAACAAAGAAGGGGGGAGTGGAACTTACCGGGGAGTCTCAAAATTCTACATCAGATCAGAGGCGTCGGACGGAGAAGAGCGATCGGAAAAGGTCTGGCTGGATGGGAGACAGCCGATCACGACGAATTTTGCGCTGCATCCGCACGACATTCCGATCCTGACGTATCCGGGGCGCTTGTATGATTACAACGAGCTGGTTGTCGGAGAGAAGGACATCTTTAAACGGGAAGAAAACGGTTTCCTGAAGCTGAAGGTGGCCGAGAAAGAGTTTCCGAGTGAGGAGAAGTTTGTCGTCAAACAGACAAAGAATCTGATTGCCAATTCACCTGTAAAGGTCTTCTGGAATCCAGAACAGCCATGGTGGAGCTATGCTGAAGATGAGAAAATGAAGTCGTGGCTTCTCGCTGTGCAGAGAGGAAACCACCAGATTCGGAGCGGAGATTTACTCGGATTTGATCTGGAAGAAGAGATCCCCGATTCGCCGCGAGGGTTGATGGAAACAAAGGCGCTTCACCTTCTCCCTGGTATTGTCTCTAACGAGAAAACGGGGCGCTGGGAG
>JACQJE010000092.1 GCA_016205125.1 Deltaproteobacteria bacterium
CAAATTTCAACTAAGTATAGGACACTCCCTTCTTTACGAGCTGTTATGCAAAAATTTTAGGGGATATAAAGATGCCGCGTCAATGATCCTGAAATTTTGGAATTGACAAAAAGCACAAAAAGAATACATCTACTCTTAGTCTTTTCACTGGAGGGATCTATATGAAAAGGTTGGCTTATTTATCCTTGTATTTCTGCCTTGCATTTTCTTTGTCAGCATGGGGAGAGAACTCATCCGACCAGTCGCCTACTGGCGAAATCACGATTCAAGCTGAATCGCCTGAATCTCCCCTCCAGGGTTTCCGTCTGGGAACAAATTTTATCTACCCTGATTACGCTGCCAGTCTGGAGCTGGCTTATCGGATCAACCCTAATATCGCAGCTGGAGTACATGGTCACTTGGGGTTTATCTCTCACGGATTGACCGGCTTCGGTCAATATTATCCCTTTGTTCCGTCAAGCTGGTTTCTTAAACCCTATGGGACTCTCGGTCTCGCCTATTGGAAACCGCACCTGATTGATATGTTCGCTGAAGTAGCAGATGGGCTGGCGTATGCACTAGCAGAGGCGTTAGTCGAGGCAATTACCGGTAAAAAGTCGACAACTCAATCCAACTTCAAGAACTATGACTCCCACTGGCTGGGGCCGATGATCGGGATCGGTTTTGATATTCCGATCTGGGAGGGATTTCTGTTTAATGCCGAAGGAGACGTTTCTTATCTTTCGGATCTCACAGCTTCTTATGAGGAGCGCTCACTATGGCTTCCTCAGGGATTTGCTGGCGTCAAGTATCAATTCTGATGCTATTTTATTGCGAGCTCCACTTCGATCCTCTCAAGTTCCCTTGAGAATGCCGCCTGGAAGACCGTTGGGATAGCGAGTCGGGATATATTTATCTAAAGAGGAAAAACTAACTCGTCTTGCCCTGCTGTCCTCCTGATCTTTCCATCGCCTGCATAAATGGCTTGATGATATCGATGGGGAAGGGGAGGATCGTGGTCGTATTGTGCTCAGAGGCCATCTCGCCGATTGTCTGCAAAAATCGAAGCTGCAACGCGACAGGATCCTGGGAGATGTTCCTCGCCGCCTGAGCCAGACGTGAAGAAGCCTCGTACTCGCCATCCGCATGGATCACCTTTGCCCTTCTCTCCCGCTCTGCCTCGGCCTGACGAGCCATCGCCCTCTGCATCTCTTTCGGCAAATCGATATGCTTCACTTCGACGTGAGAGACTTTGACCCCCCACGGATCGGTCTGGCGGTCGAGAATCTCCTGCAGGCGGATGTTGAGAGCCTCCCGCTCTGTGAGGAGCTGATCGAGCTCATTTTGTCCCAAGACAGAGCGGAGTGTCGTCTGAGCCAACTGTGACGTCGCGTAGAGATAATCTTCCACCTCTACCACTGCTTTCTGCGTATCCATGACGCGAAAGTATACGACCGCATTCACTTTGATCGATACGTTATCTTTCGTAATGACGTCCTGAGGCGGCACATCCATCGTGATGGTCCGCAAGCTCATCCGGACCATCTTGTCAATAATCGGAATCACGTAAATGATCCCAGGACCTTTCGACGCGATCACGCGTCCGAGTCTGAAAATCACCCCTCTCTCATACTCGTTCAGAATGCGGACTCCCGAGATGAGAAATGCCAAAACAATGAAGATCACTACACCCCAACTGATCCCTAATCCAAACATCGTTCAATCCTCCTATTTGCGCACAACATGCAACAGCATCCCTTCTAATGCTGTCACACGAACACGATCACCTGTTTTAAGATCATCCTTTGAAACAGCAGTCCAATACTCGCCATGCAGAAAGAGACGGAATCGGCCATTACCCAATACTTCCTTCACCTCTCCCTCTTTCCCAATAAAGGATTCAGTGCCCGAAAAAACTTTTCGGGTCCGCGCTTTCACGACAAAATAACCGATTCCAAGACAGATCAGCCCGACAGTAACAAGAGTTGGAACAATGAGATGTAAAGAGACCTGCATCTCGGGTTGTTCGATCAGGAACACCGATCCGAGTCCGAGGGAAATCAGTCCGCTGATTCCAAGCAGACCAAAACTGGGCACAAAAATCTCCGCGAGCAACAGGGCAAGACCCAAAATGAGCAGCGCAAGCCCTCCATAATTGATTGGAAGTGTCTGCATCGAAACAAAGGCAAGAATGAGAGAGATTCCACCAATAATGCCAGGGAAAAGAACTCCCGGGTGTGAAAGTTCCATGTAGATTCCGACAGCGCCGATCATGAGCAGGATGTATGCGATGTTCGGATCGCTCAACGTATTGATCAGCTTCTGGCGCCAATTCATTTCATAACTGATCAGTTCGGCACCCTTTGTCCGGAGGACGACCGATGTTTCCTTCAACTTCACACTGCGGCCGTCAATCATTTCGAACAGTCGTTCCAGAGTCGGTGCGACGATATCGATCACCCCTTTCTTGAGCGCCTCTTCAGGAGTAATGGAAACACTGCTCCTCACGGCATCGACAGCCCACTCTGTATTTCGCCCGCGCGTTTCGGCAATGGAGCGGGCAAACGCGGCGGCATCACTTGTCACTTTTTCAGCCATGTCCCCTTCGATATCCTTCCCCTGCCCTGTCACGGGGTGTGCCGCTCCGATATTTGTTCCCGGAGCCATCGCCGCCACATGGCCTGCAAGAGTGACCATCACCCCTGCAGATCCCGCATGTGCACCACCAGGGGAGACGTAAACGACAACGGGGATTTTGGCCTCGAAAATGGCCTGGACAATCGTCCGTGTGGATGAGAGGAGTCCACCCGGCGTGTCGAGTCTGATCACCAGGCAGGAAACTCCATCCTCTTCCCCCTGTTTGATACTCTGTTGGATAAACTCAGCGCTCGCCGGGTTCACACCGCCATGGATCTCAATCGCTGCAACTTTATGCCTCTCTTCCCCTTGAGCAAAACGGACTCCCTCAATGGCAACAGCAGTTCCGAATAAGAGCACGAACAAAAATAAGAGTTGCTGGATTCTCATAGAAATTAAAGCCTCCTCAGCACCGCCATGTATGTACCTTATCGACGGGCTCCCGTCAAAGTCATGACGGGACCCTGATCTTATCGATCTCTTTCCTGACAAGCTTCATATCTTCCCAGACATATCGTTTCATTGCCGGATTGCGAAGGAGATAAGCGGGGTGAAATGTCGGCATCACCAATATATCTCCCAGGAGGTGAAATCGGCCGCGCAGCTTGGTGATCGGCTCGGTCGTGTTCAACAGCGCCTGCGCCGCAATCTTGCCGAGCGCCACAATCACTTTTGGGCGGATCACGGCAATTTGTTTGATGAGAAAAGGGATGCAGGTCGCAATCTCATCGGGAAGAGGGGCGCGGTTGTCAGGAGGGCGGCATTTGACGACGTTGGCAATGTAAACATCGCCTCGTTTCATCCCCATCGCTTCAATAATTTTCGTGAGAAGCTGGCCAGCGCGGCCGACAAACGGGACCCCCTGGAGATCTTCTTCTCTCCCCGGCCCCTCTCCGACAAACATTAATTCTGCTTCTGGATTCCCCTCTCCAAAGACAAGATGAGTCCTCCCCTGGGACAGTCGGCAACGCGTGCAGTTTCCAAGCTCTTTCCGTATCAGGTCCAGCCCCTTTTGTCCCCGGGGAAGCTCTTCCAATGAAAACCCTTCAGCAATCAAAAAGGGGCTCCGCGGCTTCTCTTTCTGCCCCCTTTTCTCTAAGCTGATTGTTTTTGATTTTCGCGCAGTTAGGGAGAGGAGGCTCTCGACTCCTCTGGGACTTAAATAGACCTCTTTCAGACCCAGCTCCCGATGGTTTCGAAGCCATCTTTCCACTAACGAAAGAAAATTCTCTGATTCATTCATTTAAGTTGATTTAACCCTTTAATTTTGCTATACTATTCATGAATTTTATAAGATCGAAAGTATTGTTTCATAAATGGTTCCAACGATGCAAGTAAAACTCATAAAATCTATTGCCAACGCTCCGCTCATGGCAACCTGCGCGTTGGCGGGCGCAGGCGTCATTGCCGGCATGATTGCTTTCCTCTGGCCTGCTATAGGCTGGGCGTGGGGGCCGGTCACCCATTTGAGCTTCGGCCTCTCGCTCATGGATCAACTCCAGTTGATCGCTCCGGAAATTGCCGCGCTTCTTTCTGCATATCCACGCGACTTTCTCTATGGATGCCTCGCGGCAGATATCACATTTGGGAAACGATTCGTCGCCCATGAATCACATCATTGCCACAACTGGTCAGTCGGGTTTGATGTCTTAAAAGCGGCTAAGAATGATCATCAGCGGAGTTTTGCCTATGGCTATCTCTGCCATCTTGCCGCGGATACGATCGCGCATAACCTCTACGTCCCCTACAAGATTGCCGTGAGC
>JACQJE010000115.1 GCA_016205125.1 Deltaproteobacteria bacterium
AAGCCAGGTGAGCCGAGTTGGGAGAGTCCCTGGGGAAAGGGGAGGCCCGGCTGGCATATCGAATGGTCTGCCATGGCGTCAAAATACCTGGGAGAAAATTTCGATATTCATGGCGGGGGGCTCGATCTGATTTTTCCCCATCATGAAAATGAGGTGGCTCAGTCCGAAGCGGCCACAGGAAAACCTTTTGCGAGAATCTGGATGCACAATGGGCTGATCAACCTGGGGCGTGAGAAGATGTCGAAATCGACCGGCAACATCATCACGATAAGAGAATTCCTCAAAAAATACCCTGTGGAGGCCCTCCGGTTTTATATTTTGTCTGCCCATTACCGCAATCCGATGGATTTTGATGAAGAGAGGGTTGAAGAAGCGATTGCGGCGCTGGAGCGCTTCCGCAAGACGATGGTTCGCATTCAGGATTTCTATGAGCGGGCTGGAAAGGAAAAACCATCTGCCTCCCGGGGAGTGAATCAGGGAGAGTCCTCAGAACGAAAGCTCCTGGAGGAGGCGGCTCTGTTACAGGTGGTACAGTTAAAGGATCGCTTCGAAGATGCGATGGAGGACGATTTCAATACGGCGAAAGCCATTGGCTGCCTTTTTCAGGTGGTGCGAGCACTGAACCAATATTGTGACAGCCTCGCGACATCTGGTGAAACGATTTCAAAAGCTCTTATTGATCAATTTTTCACGACGTTGAAGCTCTATCAGAAGGTTTTCGGCCTCTTTGAAGAAGATTCGGGAGTCTGGCTGCGCACTCTTTGGGAGGAGCGGGCCAGGAGCGTCGATCTTTCTCCTTCTGCGATCGAAGCGAAGATCGCTCTGCGACTGGAAGCGAGACAGCGCTCCAATTGGGAGCTGGCAGATGCCATTCGCCGCGAGTTGATACAGCATGGCGTCATGCTGGAGGATTCTCCTGATGGAACGACGTGGCGGGTAAAGCGGGGCGGCGGGAGCTCAGGTGGTTTTTAAACTTTTTTCTGATTTTAGGCCGACGGGGGACCAGCCGAAGGCCATTGAATTCCTAAGCAAGGGAATTGAGGCTGAGAAGCCTTATCAGGTCCTCCTGGGTGTGACCGGTTCAGGAAAGACCTTTACGATTGCCAATGTCATTGAGAGAGTCGTTCTCCCGACGTTGGTGATTGCTCCGAATAAGACATTGGCGGCACAGCTCTATTCCGAATTTAAGACGCTCTTTCCGGAAAATGCAGTCGAGTTCTTCGTCAGCTATTATGATTACTATCAGCCTGAAGCCTATCTCCCCGCGACTGACACCTACATTGAAAAAGATGCCGCTATTAACGAGGAAATCGACAAGATGCGCCACTCTGCAACGAGTTCTCTCCTTACAAGGAGAGATGTCATTATTGTGGCGAGTGTTTCGTGTATTTACGGATTAGGTTCTCCAAGCTCCTATTCCGCCATGCTCTTTCCAGTGAAAATCGGAGAGAGAATTCCCCGAAAGGAGCTTCTCCACCGCCTAGTCGATCTGCAATATCTGCGCAACGATTTTGAGTTCAAACGGGGGAGGTTTAGAGTCCGGGGCGATGTGATCGACATCTTCCCCCCTTCTACAGATGAACAGATAATCCGTTTGGAGTTATGGGGAGATACTGTAAACATGATTGCAGAAGTCGATCCTCTTCGCGGCGTCAAGATCCGGGATTTGGAGTCGGTCATCATCTTTCCCGGGAGCCATTACGTTGCTCCTCATGCGACTCTGCGTCAGGCCGTCGCTCAGATCAGGGAAGAGCTGCAGCAGCATCTGACTGCGATGCGTCAACAGAACAAACTTGTGGAAGCCCAGCGATTGGAAAACAGGACATTGCGTGATCTGGAGATGATGGAGGAGATGGGATTCTGTCCCGGAATTGAAAATTATGCGCGGCATCTCGATGGCCGGGCACCCGGTGAGTCTCCTTACACACTTCTCGACTATTTTCCAAAGCCCTATCTCACGGTGATTGACGAAAGTCACCTCACCATTCCGCAGATCGGCGGAATGTATCGGGGAGATCGTTCGCGCAAGGAGACTTTAGTGGATTATGGTTTCCGCCTCCCTTCCGCCCTCGATAACAGGCCGCTCAGTTTCCAGGAGTTTGAAAAGCGCGTTCAGACAATGATCTGCGTTTCCGCGACACCGGGGGAATACGAATATCGAGAGTCCCGCGGCAGTGTCGTCGAACAGATCATTCGCCCCACCGGCCTGATGGATCCCAGGATCGAAGTGCGCCCGACGCCTCATCAGATTGATGATCTCATCGGAGAAGTGCGCATTTGTGTCAAACAGGGGTACCGTGTTCTGGTCACCACGCTCACGAAGAGGATGGCCGAAGAGCTCACTGAATACTTAAAAGAAGCTGGCATTCAGGCGAGCTATCTCCACGCAGATATTGATACTCTCGAGAGAGTGCGGATCATTCGGGACCTTCGTCTTGGCCATTCAGACGTTCTTGTCGGCATCAATTTGCTCAGAGAGGGGTTGGATCTCCCCGAGGTGGCGTTAGTCGCCATCCTCGATGCGGACAAAGAGGGGTTTCTCCGTTCCGAACGTTCGCTTATTCAGACCTGCGGCCGCACAGCGCGCAATGTCGACGGCCGCGTGCTGATGTATGCGGATACCCTCACCCCCTCCATGAAAAAAGCGATTCAGGAGACAGAGCGCCGCCGCAGAATTCAGGAAGCGTATAACACGGAGCATCGTATTACTCCCCAAACGATTCGGAAGCACGTGAGTGACATTCTCGCCTCTCCCGCGGAGCGCGACTATGTGACGGTCCCGCTTGTGGCCCGGGAAGAGGAGGTTGAATTCAGGAACCAGCAGGAAGTGGCGGAAAAGATCAAATCGTTAAAACAGGAGATGATCGAGTCTGCCAAAGGACTCCACTTTGAGCGCGCTATCGCATGCCGGGATGAGATTAGGCGCATCGAGGAGATCTACAATAAGTGGTGAATTTCCATTTGACAATGGGATTCTATTGCGGCGGGCTGTAAAATGGAAATTCACCACTTAAAAGATTAATATTGACAGCATGCCTATTTAAGGGCGAGTTTTTCTAGTTCTTGCCTGAGGTTCCAGACCCAATTCATGTTTTGATCTGAAAGGGTGATGATTTTGCTTTCTCCGTCATTCGAAATAACGGCCATCTGAAAAGGGGAGAGGGCGATTTTGCGGGCACCCTTGTGGGTGTTCAAACTCACAAAAATGGAAGACGGGGATGCGCTATTTTGATCGAGAGCGGACTTTACTTGCGCTAATTTTGTTTCGAGCCCGCTCCTTTCTCCTTCCATTTGCCGCAGAAGAGTCGCAAGTTTTTGTTGTTCGCCTTCAAGCGTCGTCACGCGGGCGGAGAATTGGCGGCGCTGTTTTTCACTTGCGGCGATTTCTTTCTTGTGACGCTCGATTATTTCTGCTGCGCGAACAATCTCTTGAGCCAGTTTTGCTTCTGAAGAGCCGAGTTCTGTGACAAGCTGTTTGTTGGCAGAAAATTTCTTCTCTGCAGTTGTCAGTGCTGAGGATGCTTTGTTGAGATCGATTTCAATTGCAGTGCTTCTGAGCTTATGTTCGGTGAGGCTGTGTTTCAGGCTCTCGACCGGCCCGCGTGTTCTGTCCATTTCCAACGCAGTGTCTCGAAGTTGTGAAGTGTACGATTTCAATCGTCTCTCCTGGATTTCAATGTTGCGTTCCGTCTCCTGGAAGGCTTGAGTGTAAAGTTCTCTGTTCTCCACCGAAGACCGCATTTTTTCTTTCAATGCGGCTCGATGCGCATGGAGGCGCTTGAGGTGCTCAGCGATTTTGGTCCGCGACTCGCGGGCTCCCCACTCTTTTTCGGACATCCGGTTAAATCGGCTCTCCGTTGCACGAAGCTCTGCTGCAAATTTGGATTCCAGCTGCCTGCTTTCGGCGAGTCTCCTCTTTAAATTTTCAACTGCGGCTCTCCCCTTTCCCTATTCTTCTGAAAGACCCTCCCTCTCATTTGAGAGGAGGGAGAGTTTTTCCGCAAGTTTCTCCACTTCTCCTCCGAGCTGCTGCTGGCGTGCTTTCGCCTCTCTCACCTCTTTCGGTTCGCTCATGTCCA
>JACQJE010000111.1 GCA_016205125.1 Deltaproteobacteria bacterium
CCGCAGGCGTAGCAACGCTACGTCGAGGACCATTTTTTTCCTTCTAACGAAGACAATCTACTTTGCAGCTGTCCGCAGTAGCATTCTATTTTCGGATGGGAACTATTTAAAATAACGCTCAAACACTTTGAAACCGGAAAAATCAGGGGCACTGAAAATCCAGTCGAAGCCGACTTTAAATTCAATCCCCTGTGTAGCCAGATTTTCCCTTCCTGAAAAGTTGAGTTTCCAACACTTGGAGCGGGACAAATACTCTGCGCCAAATTCCTTGGACATGAATTGATGGGAAGTAAAATCAAAGGAAGTCTGGTAAAAACCTTTGAACCACTGCAAAAAACCGACTTCGAGTCCCCCCCTTAAGCTGTGAGATGCATTGAGTTTGTTGTATACGTAACTCAGCGACAGCGCATCTCCCATCAGATCTCTCAATGCCGCCGTGGATGAGAAGGAATTGATCCCGTCACCGTAGATATCGTAGAGAGCATCCGCGTGCATCGTGAGCCATTGGGTGCGCAAGGTCATCTCTCCCAAAAGATCGGACAAGATCTTCTTCTTCACCTTTGAAAGATCTTCTTTGTCAAAATTTCCTTCTCCCAGCCGGTTGCGTTCAGGCTGAACCAGATCAGCTGATTGTGACACCACAAACTCCACCGCCTCCAGATAGCGAAAGGGGGGTTTCTCATTCTCCCGCGCGATGAGGCGCTGGCGGATCCCATATCTGAATTCATGGGCACGATTGATGCGATCGACTTCATCCAACTGGGGAAGCTCGGTATTCTCGTGCAGCCAGGGGAGATACCGATAAGTCACAAAAGGGCGGATCAAGTGTTTCCAGGCCTGATCGAGCCCAAAGGGGGAGTGCCATACACGCTCCATTTGAAAATTGTAATTTCCGATATATTCGAAAAGCTCACGACCTGTGTAGCGCCTGCTCCCTTCCGGCGCTAAATAAGAAGTGCTTCTAAAAGAGACTTCACCCAGAATTTCTCCCAGAGGCCCTAACTTAACGGGAATTGACATCCTGGGACGCACATCCAGACGGTGAACCTTAAAGAGATCATCTGATCCGAAGTCAAAGGTAAGATTGTTATTGTTGTCCGTGAAAGTCCTTCCAAATGTCGTGTAAAAAACGTAATCGAGGTCCACTCCCCACCAGAGCGGCAAAAAGGGGAGAGTGCGAAGTTCTTTGATTCCCGTATACAGAGCCGGGATCCGCTGAACTGTATCTTTATTACTCTCTCTCGGATGACCGCTGAGAAGATTTTCAAAATAAGCCGCTTCGATATTCGCCGAGGCCCATTCTCCAGGCCAGGCCATAATCGCGATGGAGTTGAGCGCCGCATCGGTTCGTCCAGGAATGTCCGTGTAATCGATCACATAGAAATCATCGCTCACAACTGCCGCATCAATCTTTGCAGAAGATCTCCCCCAGAGCTTCCAGTACTGTTGAGAAGTGACACCAAAGCGATTCAGAACCCCCTCTTTTTTGCGAAACACTTTATCCTGCACAAGGTAGCCGTTGACCCCCCCTTTCGTCTCGTCACTCAAGACATATCTGTATTCTAAAGCTTCGCGCAGTCCGCGGCGGCTCATAAACTCAACAGCCGCTGTCGCATCATGACTTCTCCCCAACACAAGGTAAAAGGGGACCTCCACGGTAAAACCGAGTTTACTCGAATGACCAAAATGCGGCTGAAGAAATCCAGTCTGGCGTTCATCTTTAATCGGAACAATAGCAAAAGGGACGTAAAAAACCGGGAGTGAAAAGAGACGAAAAACCGCATTATTGATATAGACATATTCCCCTTCAATCACACGAACTTTGGAGCCGCTGAATGAAAAGGAGGGTGGACAATCGAGACAAGAGGTGTAGTGTGCATTTTCAAATTCATAGACGTGATCTCCTGTTTTATGAGCAACATCAGCACTAATGGTCACTTGCCCTGCGCGCAGAATCCCAGCGCGCGCAACACCGGTCCGCTTCTCATAGTGGTAGAGGATCTCTTCAGCTTCCATCCAATCCCCTTTGGTGACAAATTTCACATTCCCGCGCGCATTGATCTGTTTCTCTATGACATCCACCTCCAGATAATCTGCCCGAAATTCATCCTCTCCAATCTTGAGAATCACATTTCCCTCGGCTCTCATCACATCGTTCTTCATATCGCGTTCATAGCGATCCGCCGAAAAATAGAGCCACGGCTTCTTTGAATCGGCAGCAGCCAAAGAACAAACAAAGACCATCCCGCAGAGACCGAGAGACAGCCATGAAACCTTTTTGATCAACGGCTTCACTTCTCCCATTCTCCTTTCTTTGCAAGAGAATAACGATAGACCTTCGACCGGGGAACACCATAGAGGATAGCCGCTTCTTCAACAATCTGCCGAATCGTCTTCTCACCCTTTTGAAATGCACGGTCAATCCATTCCTTTGCTCTCTCCCATTTCTCTTCTTCGTCCTGCGCCGAGAGTGAGGCCCCCTCAATCACAAGGGTCATCTCGCCTTGGACATTCTCTCTCGATCGTATGAATGATTCCATCTCCTGAACTGTTCCGCGCATGATCTCTTCATGAAACTTAGTCAGCTCCCGACATAGGGCAACTTTTCTCTCTGGAATCACGTTCGCCATAGCAGTCAAAGTCTGAGACAAGCGATGCGGGGCCTCAAAACAGACCACGGTCCGGCTGGAACGCGCAATTTCACCCAATTGCTCCTGAAGATGAGATTTCGACCTGGAGAGAAAGCCGAGGAAAACAAATGTCTCTGCCCGAAATCCAGAGACAGAAAGAGCGGTCACAACTGCAGAGGGACCTGGAATAGGGACCACGGGAATTCTTCTCTCCAATGCGCAGTCCACAAGGTGCGCGCCTGGATCCGCAATCGTCGGCATTCCGGCATCAGTGACAAGGGCAACATCTTTCCCTTCAAAGAGGAGATCCATCAATTGGGGAGTCACTTTCACCCGATTCTCCTCCCGATAACTCCAGACCCTCGTCTGTAGAACATTGAGAGCGCACAGGAGTTTCCTGACATGTCCGGCATTTTCAGCCGCAATCGTGTGAACCCTTTTCAGAACATCCTTTGCACGGTACGTGAGATCCTGCAGATTCCCAATCGGGGTACCGACAACATAAAGCTTTCCGTTCTTTTCACTCTCGTTTGAGACAATGCCTTCTCTTTGATACAATAAAGAGGAAGATTTTCTTTTGCTCACGACAATCCTGGAATTAAAATTCGATTCAGGAACGATTCAATTCTTAACTAGTTTTCATCCGGAAACAGAATTCTATTACGGCTGGCTGCAAAATGAATGCTCTTCGTTGC
>JACQJE010000095.1 GCA_016205125.1 Deltaproteobacteria bacterium
ACCCCTTTCTTGTGAACCTGTAACTTCTCAATAAATTGAGGGATAGGCACCCCCACCCTAACCCTCCCCCATCAAGGGGGAGGGGGTCAACCTCAAGTTGCTATGAAAGTCAGAGGAGACTTTCGTAGCTACTGATGAAGCGAGAACGCGAGATTCATCAGGATTATTGAGAAGTTACGTGAGCCTCCGAAATTAAAATGAAAGTGTTTCCTTCGCGATATGCACAATCCGCTCTTTGTCGGGGAGATAGTACTTCTCCCTCGCAAAGTAAGGAGTGTGCACATCGTAGCCAGTGAGTCTCCGCACCGGGGCTTCAAGATAGAGAAACGCTTTCTCAACAATGCGGGCAATCACTTCCGCTCCAACGCCGCAGTTGCGAGGGGCTTCATGAATGACAACGGCACGGCCTGTCTTCTTGACCGACTCAACGATCGTATCGCTATCCATGGGCGAGATCGTCAGGAGATCAATGACTTCTGCGCTCACTTTGTCATTCGATTCAAGTTCTTCTGCCGCCTGCATCGTCGGACGCATCATCGCCCCATAAGCAATCAGGGTAATGTCTTTCCCCTCTTTTGTCACTTCTGCTTTGCCGAGGGGGTAGGATTCTTCGACACTTTCATCCACTTCTTCCCGCACGGAGCGGTAAAGGGCTTTCGGTTCAAAAAAGATGACAGGATCGGGGTCACGAATGGCACTGGTGAGGAGCCCCCTCGCTTTTCTGGGAGAAGAAGGGATGACCATCTTGAGACCGGGTGTGTGCGCAAAATAGGCTTCCCGACTCTCAGAATGATGTTCCAACGCGTGAATCCCCGCGCCATAAGGCATCCGAATGACCATGGGACAATGGTAGCGGCCATGGGAACGCTGGCGAAATCGCGCCGCATGAGACTCAATCTGATGAAAAGCGACATAGCAAAACCCATCGAACTGGATCTCTGCCACAGGCTTCATCCCATTGAGACTTAGGCCAATCGAGGTTCCGACGATGCCAGACTCCGCCAGCGGCGTGTCAATGACACGCTGATCTCCAAATTTCTCATAAAGCCCTTCTGTGACCCGGAACACGCCGCCATCTTTGCCCACATCCTCACCCAAAATGATGACAGAAGGATCGCGCTCCATCTCCTGGCGAAACGCGAGATTAAGTGCCTGTACCAGAGTGAGTTTGGCCATTTAATCTCCTCCGGACTGCAGAACGGGGAGCAAGCTTTCGAGCTCCTTCTTCTGCTCCTGCAAAGAAGGGGGGAGTTGCGCAAAGGTATAATCAAAGAGATCCAGGGGGTTCGCCTTCATCTGGGCTTCAGCACGCTCCACTCCCTGACGAACTTCCCCATCCACCTCTTCCTGCAGCTTGGCCATTTTTGCGTCATCAACCAGCCCCTTGTTTTTCAGGTATTTCCCGAAGCGAAGCAGAGGATCCCGCTTCTCCCACATCTTCACCTCTTCTTCCGGACGGTACTTTGTCGGGTCATCCGAAGTGGTGTGCGGCCCCAGACGATAAGTCACGGCCTCAATTAAAGTGGGGCCTCCGCCGTTGCGCGCCCGATCAACCGCTTCTTTCGCCGCAACATAAACAGCCAGGATGTCGTTTCCGTCCACCTGCACTCCCGGCAAATCGTATGCGAGTGCCTTCTGCGCAAGTGTCTTCGAATGCGTCTGTCGGGAGAGAGGAACTGAAATCGCCCACTGGTTGTTCTGACAGACAAAAACCGTAGCAGTCTGAAAGACCCCGGCGAAGTTGAGTGCCTCGTGAAAATCCCCCTGGGAGGTCGCGCCATCTCCAAAATAGGTCATAGCCACCGTTTTCTCCCCTCTCATCTTCGCGGCCCAGGCGATTCCAACAGCATGCAGCATCTGGGTTCCGACGGGAATCGCCACCGGCAGGTCGTTTACATCCTCAGGAATGTGCATCCCCTCTTCGTATCCGTTGTAGAAGAGAAGGATCTGCTCCATCTTCCAGCCTCGCCAGAGCATCGCCGCAGTTTCGCGAAACGCAGGAACCATCCAGTCCTCCTTTCCAATCGCGTAAATGCTCCCTAACGACGCCGCCTCCTGCCCCTTCACAGGAGCAAATGTACCGATGCGCCCCTGCCGCTGGAGCTTCCACATCCGCTCATCAAATTCGCGCGTGAGAAGCATGGTGCGGTAAAGTTTCAGAAGGTCTTTGTCTGGAATCTTTGGCTCAAGCTTTTCATCGAGCTTCCCATGCTCATCGAGAATAGAGAGAGTGTCGATTTCATAAGGAAGCTTAATTTTTGTTCTGGGCATCTGCTCTCCTTAATGACCCCCCGAAATCAACACTTCGTCAAATACTTCATTTTTCACCGTGTCAATCGCTTTCACTCTCATCCCCACCGGACTGATGTCGACAATCGCCACGTGATACCTTGACTCTGCAGTCAGGATAAAAGGCCAATTCGGGAGAAATACGGTATCGAGTGTCCCGCCACCCCCTCCAAAAATGAAATAATGAATTTCCTTAAAGAGATTGCTCTGCGGTCTCAAACCATGCTGATAGCTGTGCGAATGTCCGGAAAAAATGGCATCGGCGCCAAAAGTTTCGAACAGAGGGACGAGAATCTCGCGTCCCAATACTTCTCCATTATAGTATTTGTTGTCCCATAGATTGGAAAAAGGAGGATGATGAAAAGCAACAATCCGATAAAGTGCCCCTTTCCACATCGGAGACACAATCTCCCCAAGAAACCAGGTCAATTGCTCACTCTCTTCGCGATAATTGAGATTCGTATCTAAAACCACCAACCTCATCATTCCATAAGTCGCCGCATACCAGCTCCCATTGTTCGGAAGGCGGCACATGCGATACGCCAGTGTCGATTCCCCATCGTGATTCCCCCTCACCGGAAACCACGGAATCCGCGCAAGCACATTCTTAGCGGGCGTATAAAGCTGAGTCAGCCAATCGTTATATCGAGAGCCATTATCCACCAAATCGCCCACTGCCATCACTACATCCGGCTCATTCTGCATCAAGGTCGGCAGAGTCCTGCCGCCAAAAATCCAGAATCCATGCTGGTTGTCGGCCCAAACCCCCATTCTGAAAGAGGCAGAGGGATCGACCGTCTTGAAAGAGTAGGTCGGGCTTACGGCCTCTCCCGAACGAACCGCATAGTAATACTTCGCCCCTGGCTTGAGACCGGTCAGGTGATAATAAGGGTACGCGGTCAACTCGCGGAACTCCGCTTTTTGACCCAATGCATCTGTTTCTCCATATTCGATCGTGTGATCCTTCACTTCCCCATTCAGATGCCACCAGATGCGCAGACTGTCGGGTTGAGGAATTGTCAAAACAGGCCCAACCACGATTTCAAGCTTCCTCGGTTTCTCATCTTCCGTGATGCTTAACTGCAGTGAATCAGCAAAGCCATCGTTGTTCTGACCACTCCTTCGCTCCGCAATCAACTGCACGCGCAAAGCGGCAATCTGATCGGACAAACGAAATTTCAATCCATAGGGAATCCAGCGATCGTAAAGAAGAGGCCCCGTCGTCTCTTCCCTGAGCACGGCACCCGAACGATCCAGTGCGGCGAGCCGCGCTTCAATCGAATCCTCTCCCCTGCCGCCATAGAGTTTAACCTGCAGGGATGCAAACAACTCCGGGTGACTCCCTGAGACCGATATCACCTGCTCAATCACGGATCGAGGCGCTTGTCCCCCAAAGAGATAGCGTTTTCCATCCCCCGGGCCAGGAAAAGTATCGTCTGCAGGATGGTCGATAATCTGGAAATCCCCTTCGACCACCCTCCATCCCTCCAGCTTCCCTTCTTCCCAGTCCTCATCAACAACGAGCATGCTTGCATCAACCAGATGAGCGGAAAGAAAAAAAGCAGAACAAACCGCAAAAACTCCCCATCCCAACGGCCTTCTTCGCACGTCCCACCTCCTCACCTGCCTGTTCGTAAGGTACTGCTTTCTACAGTTGTGCTGCTTCTTCACCGCATAATAACGATTCAGAGAGTGATGGTCAATTTTAAATAAATCTTTCCCGCACTTCCGGCGTTGGAACCCGACATGACGCCCGCTTGCCAAACCACTTGTAACGATTTCCAGCGATCCAGTCATAGAGGAGATTGCGAAGGAAGGGCGGAATTAGGAACAAGAGAGAAACAAGGGGCCAGAGCCCCCGAAGAAACCAGAAGATCCGAAGGATCGCGGAGGATTTCGTGTAGCAGCAGTCCTTCCAGACCAGGAGAACAGAATCTGCGCCAGACGCCGGGGCCTCAATCTGCCTCAAGAGGATCTCTGCCGCTTCGGATTGCAGAGGGGCAAAATGAATCCGCTTTTTAGGGTCGCGCCTGATGATGAAATCAACCCAGCCATTGCAGAAATTGCAGTAGCCATCAAAGAGGAGAATCGGGCCTTTCATACGAACAGTCTGACACAAGGAAAATGCTCAGGCAAATGATCAGAGAATAACAGAGACCTCTCCGACCTTCTCCCGCGTCCCCCACTCCATTCCGGCGGAATGTTCGGCGCTGGCAGTTAAAACCTCCATCCAGTGACCGGGACGGCGCTTCTGGCGCAGAATCAGCTCTCCAGAAGCGATCATGGAGTTATAGCAATAGACTGGGGAGCCATCTGTATCGGTGTATTGCACACCCACAATCTGTTCCTTTTCTGCGGTCAATTTCCCTTCCAACTGCCATTCGAACGATTGAGAGGCAAATTCCCAGAGACCCAGTCGATAGCGGCTCTTGGTTCTAAGGAGAGAAGAAAAATCGTTAAAGGGAATTTCTCTCCCATTCCAGAGCGCGATCATGGCAGTGAGAGGCGGGAGCATGATCGGTCCGAGATTGATCCTGCCGCTCAAGCCTTCCCAGACAAGCTTCTGCGCAGAGGAGGATCTTCCCTCCTGGGTTGTGTAAGACCAGAGGCTGCCATGCGCCCATGCCCACTCCCGGCTGATCTGCCGTGCCCAGTAGTGCCCCTGCATAGCAGGGGCGTGGGTAAGACGGTAACTTTCACCGTTGACGATGATCTCGCCAGAGACTGCAATGTCAAATTGAGGGGTGCAAAGGCGCATTTTGGCGAGCCAATAGCGATTCATCCATTCCGGAATGAGAACAATCGGATGAGGGAAAGGGGGGTATGAAAGTTTCCAGGTGAAACTTTGTCCTCCGACACTGAGTGAGCCCTCACAAGAGTTGCTGCTGAGAAAAGAAGATCCAAAGAAAATGCGGCCATCGGAGGAGAGGGTGTGTTGCTCAAGAGGCATTCGCTGTTTGAGGGCGACAGGGATCCCCTCTTTGCGAAAGGCGATCCCCCAGACTTCGCAGAAGGGATCGATTTTGACCTCTGGCTTCGGAATGAGGATTTCGTAACGGAGCCAGAAGGCGGAAAATCTGGTTGGGTCTGTCTGAGGCTGGTTGATTTTGTAAAACCAGACCTCCCGCCAGGGAGAAATTCCTCTTTTCCATTGGAGAGCGTTGAGATCCTTCACTCCGCTTCGCTCCATTCAGTGTTCATCCGGAAATGCCGATCTATTGCGGCCGGCTGCAAGATATTGCAGCTTCGTTCTCGGTCGAAAAGATGCCTCGACGTGCCAAGTGGCACGCCCTCGGCTTCTTTTCTTCCCTCGGCCTTGCTGTAATATCTTTCGCTCGGCCTCATGACGATCGGCATTTC
>JACQJE010000098.1 GCA_016205125.1 Deltaproteobacteria bacterium
CCCTCTCCCACAAGGGGAGAGGGAAAAATGGATTTCTCCGACAGACTCCTAGACATTTTTTATCTCTTATGGGAGATTCTTCGCTTCATTTCACCCCTAAATGTAAGGATGGTATGTCGTTTTCATGACAGCAGTATCGATCATCGTCAGTACCTACAACCGGCCAGACTACTTGAGGCGAGTCATTGAGGGATATCGTCACCAGACCGTTCAACCTCTTGAACTTGTGATTGCGGATGATGGTTCATCAGATGAGACAAAGAGAATCGTGGAAGAGGTGAAGGAGCAAACCTCTCTCAAAATCTCACATATCTGGCAGGAAGATTGCGGGTTCCGGCTTGCTCAAATTCGCAACAAAGCAATCGCAAAAAGCTCGGGTGATTATCTCATCATTTGTGACGACGATGTAATCCCTCACCCCCGCCTGGTGGAAGACCATTTGAGATATGCAGAAAGGGGATATTTCATCCAGGGACACCGAGTTTTAATTGGAGAAAAAGTATCGTCTTACTTTACACACCGGGACATTTCGCCGCTAAACATCATGAGACTGACGCTCACAAAGCAGGCGGCCAATAGTATTATCAGCATCTTTCGATTTCCTTTGCCTCTTATCAGAATATCCAAAAAAATAAAGGGATTGCGCGGCTGTAATATGAGCTTTTTCAGGAAAGACCTCATTGCAGTCAATGGCTTTAATGAAGATTTTATCGGGTGGGGGAAAGAAGATACGGAACTGGCCATTCGGTTTTATAAATACGGGCTGTTCCGAAAGGATGTGAAATTCCGCGCCTGCTGTTTTCATCTCCATCATCCACCCCATCCGCGGGAAAATATCGAAAGGAATATGAAGCTCGTTGAAAAAGCAATCGCAAGTGCTTCTTATCTCTGCGCGAATGGACTTGATAAGTATTTTGAGCCTCCAAACCATGAAAACTAGAACTCATTTCATAACCTCCTTCGTTGCGAGGCTGAGCGAAAAGCAAGCAGTCGATGCGCGAAGGATTAAAATATCCGCAGGCGTACTCCCTGGAGTACGTCGAGGATATTTTGATCCTGAGAGCGAAGAGGGCTTGCTTTGCAGCCAGCCGCAGCAGAAGGAGATTATGAAATGAGTTCTAAAGTCTCTGCCATTATCATTACGCAAAATGAAGCAGAATCACTCCAGCGCTGTCTGGAGGGACTTCAATGGTGCGATGAGATTGTCATTGTCGATTCGGAAAGCAGAGATGAAACAGTTGAACTGGCGCGCAAATATACCGACAAGATCTTTATCGAAGCTTTCAAAGGATTCGGCCCTCAGAAACAATCTGCCGTCGAAAAAACTTCCAACGAATGGGTGCTCAGCATTGATGCTGATGAGGAAGTCACTCCCCTGTTGGCAGAAGAGATCGCCTCTGTGTTGGAGCAAAAAAGTCCCATTAAGGGATTCTTAATTCCGCGAAAAAATCTCTACGGCTCCAAGTGGATTCGATTTGGCGGCCAATATCCCGATTACAATCTGCGCCTCTTTTCAAAGTCGCATGGAGAGTTTACCCGTCAGATGATTCATGAGCGGATCATCGTCTCAGGAGAGGTTGCGAAACTCTCTCACCCGCTGATCCACTATGCCTACAAAGATCTCAGCACTACGATGCAAAAGATGAATCGTTATACAAACCTGGCCGCAGAAGAAAAATGGCGGCAAGGGGAGCGTGTCACATTCCCTGCTCCCCTCCTTCACTTAATAACCCACTTTTTAAAAGATTATTTCCTGAGGTTCGGCTTTCTGGATGGACATGAAGGATTCATTGTCACATGGATAAAATCACTTAGTGCGTACTTCAAATATGCGAAACTTCTTGAATTTCAAAAAATGGGAAGGGTGGATTAATCCCCTCTTTTTGGGGAGTTTTTTCCTTATCTTCCTGGGTCTTTATACGTCTGTGACCTTGATCAGCCTCGGTATCGTTCTCTTTGCTGGAACCTTTCTCCTCCTGCGGAAGAATCTGACAGATTGGGCGAAAATCACATCCACCCCTGCTTTCTGGCCTGTTTTGAGCCTGATTCTTGTCATCCTGGTGTCGATCCTGTTTGCCTCCCCTTATGACTTTCCCAAGCCGCTCGCTAAAACCAAATATCTCTTCCTCTACCTCTTGTTGATTGAGGCATTTCAAAGTGCGGAGCCATTCAAAAACCGCCTCTTGTCATTAGCGGCAATACTCAATATCCTGCTTGGGATCTCTTGTATCTTCCAGTATTATGGCATTTTCTGGCTCCCCGAATTCTTTGGCCTGTTAGAGTTCACACCTTTTCCAGAAAGTGACAAAAGATACCTCGCTTCAGGCTTTCTCAGCCACCACATCCACTTTGCAACAAATGCTCTCTTTCTTTATCACCTCTCCCTCTCTTCACTGCTCAACTCAAAAGAGCGGGGGAAAAAACTCCTCCACGCGGCAGCGTGCCTCTTTTCAGTGATTGCGATTTTTCTCAGCTTCTCCCGAAGCGGGTGGATCGGTCTCATTGTCTCCACATTACTTGTAACCTTCGTCCGTTCGAGAAAAATGGCGCTAAAGACACTCCTCACTGTTGGAATGGCACTGCTCATCGCCATCGCATCGAGTGAAACGGTCCGCCAGCGCATTGAAAATTTTAATCCGAAGGCGAACCGGGACCGCCTTGGCGCCTGGAAAATAAGCAGAGACATGCTTAAAGATTCGCCTCTGATTGGCAAAGGCTATCACAGCTTCCCCTATTGGAGCGAAAAGTACTATAGGCAATATGGCTTATGGGCCGATCACCCACGCGATCCACACAGCATGTATCTCGATATGCTCGGGGGTACTGGAATCATTGGCTTCACAGCCTTCCTGACATTCATGGCGTTCCATCTCTGCCTTCTGTTCAAGGCCTTCTTCCGCAAGACGCCAAGCCCGCCAAACTCGCCAAACTCAGAAGACAAGCTTTTTCTGCTCGCCATCATAGGAGGATTCAGTGGATATCTCGTCATGGGGGTCTTCAATGATCAGTTCTTCATCACCTACAACCTCATGGCCCTTCTCTTCTTTCTCTCCCTCGGAGTCAGCATCGCGCAGAAGTCAGGAGCCAGGCTCAGTGCGTCTGGATGAGTCGGTGGAACAAGGTTGACACTCCTCCAAAATCATGATTAGTGTGACCGTATTTCATCATGTTTGGCTTGCTGAATGAACAAGAATATCGCAATTATCGGCTCAGGATATGTAGGCTTGGTCACTGGAACATGCTTTGCTGAAATGGGACATACTGTTCATTGTGTCGATAGGGATGTCCAGCTTGTAAAGCGCCTCAACGAAGGGCAAGTCCCTATCCATGAACCGGGGCTCCCAGATCTGATTTCCCGCAATGTGCTGAAAAAAAGGCTTTTTTTCACAAACTCTTATGAAGAAGCACTCAAACAGGCTGATTTTGCCTTTATCGCAGTCGATACTCCTGCCAATGAAGATGGATCCGCCAATCTCGACCGCATCTCCCAGGTTGTGGAACAGATCCTGCCTCACGCCCTCCCCTCCCTGATTGTCATCTTAAAAAGTACGGTGCCCGTTCGCACATCGCGCGCTTTCAAAGACCAATTGCGAAAGAGGGGAGCGACATCGATCGAGGTCGTCTCAAATCCAGAATTCCTCCGGGAGGGGGCCGCAGTGGAAGATTTTCTTCGCCCCGCCAGAGTCGTCATCGGTGCAAGTAATCCTGCCGCCGCAGAAAAGGCGGCTGAACTCTATCGTCCCTTAGTGCAAAACGAATCCGATCTTCTTTTGATGGACAATGAGAGTGCAGAATTAAGCAAATATGCCTGCAACGGCATTCTTGCTGCAAAAATTTCATATATGAATGCCATTGCTGCCCTTTGCGATGAAATGCAGATTGACGTCCGAAATATTCAGCGGGTCATGAGGACCGATCCGCGTATCGGCGGCTATATTTCGCCCGGCATCGGCTTTGGCGGTTCCTGTTTTCCCAAGGATGTCCGTGCTCTCACCCACATCGCCAAATCGATGGGCTGTCCAAATGGTTTCTTTGAGGACATCATCATGGTGAACGAGTTTCAGCATAGATGGTTATTTCGCGCGATATCCAGCTATTTCGGCGATACTGTAAGGGGTTTAAAAGTGGGGGTCTGGGGACTCGCATTCAAACCCGACACCGATGACATTCGGGAAGCCCCTTCTCTCGATCTTCTAAAAAACGGAATAGAGGCTGGAATGAAGTTTCAGGTCTATGACCCAGCCGCAATGTCAAGAGTGAAATCCCTTTTGGGAGAGTCCCCTGAGCTCCGATATGCAGAGGATCCGTACGCCGCCGCAGAAGGAGCAGACTGCCTGGCAATCTGCACCGAATGGCAACATTACAGGCAGCCTGATCTTGCCCGTTTAAAAAAGTTGATGCGATCTCCCGTCATCTTTGATGGGAGGAACTGTGTAGATATTCAGGAGGTGCGCGGGGCAGGTTTTATTTACCGCGGTGTGGGGATACGCTTTTTATGAATAAAGAGTTCCGCCATGTCGTCATTACAGGGGGAGCTGGCTTTATCGGCTCACACCTCTGCGACCGCCTGATCGAATCAGAGTACCAGGTTCATTGTGTCGACAACTTCTCCACCGGAGCCTGCGGGAATATCTCTCACCTGACTGATCATCCATCCTTTCAACTCGTTGAAGCGGATCTTTCCAGGGAACTTCGCATCAAAGGCCCTGTCGACGCGATTCTGCATCTCGCTTCTCCAGCGAGCCCAAAAGATTTTCAACAGATGCCTCTTGAAATCTTAAGGGTCAATAGCCGCGGGACAGAAAATGTGCTGGAACTCGCCCGGGAAAAAGGGGCCGTTGTGCTTGTCGCTTCGACCTCTGAAGTCTATGGAGATCCCAAAGTCAATCCTCAGCCTGAATCGTATTGGGGAAATGTAAACTCCATCGGTCTGAGAAGTTGTTACGATGAAGGGAAGCGTTTCCTCGAAGCGCTCACAATGGCGTATCACCGCTATTACAAACTCCCGATAAGAATCATCAGAATCTTTAACACCTATGGCCCACGCATGCGGGCAGAAGATGGCCGAGTCGTCCCCTCTTTTATCACCCAGGCGCTGGCGGAAAACCCCCTTACCATTCATGGTACGGGGCTGCAAACGCGGAGCTTCTGCTATGTGGACGATCTGGTCGACGGCATCTTGCGCCTCCTCCAGAGCCAATATACGAACCCAGTCAATGTTGGAAATCCCAACGAGATGACGATTTATGAACTCGCTTCTCTCATTGTCCGCCTCACGGGATCTTCCAGCCCCATAATCTACAAAGAACTCCCTGCGGATGACCCTCAGCAGCGACGGCCGGATATTTCTCTCGCCAAATCGATCCTCGGCTGGGAACCAAAAGTGACGTTGGAGGAGGGGCTGCGAAAGACCATCGAATATTTTGCCGCCCAAAAGTAGGACTTAATTATCTCTGACCTTGGTTCGGATCATCGCATCCGCATCCCAGGCACTCTCATTCTCTTCTGCCGCTCAACTTCAGCATCCAGTCGACAGCCCCCATAAGAGACTCCGCCGTATAATGCGCTAACTTTCTTATCTCACCCTCATCTTTATTATTTGGATATTTTCGATCGATCCAAATTGTCTGACACCCCGCTGCGCGGCCTGCCTGCACATCAACCAGACTGTCTCCAACCATAAACGAACCCCTCAAATCGATGCCATGCTCTTTGGAAGCCCGCTCAAACATACCGATCCCCGGTTTACGACATCGGCAGTTCTCTTCCGGATGATGGGGGCAGCCATAAATGGCTGTCAGAAAAACACCATGCTCTGCAAGTTGTTTTTCCATGGCGGCATGAATCTCGTGGAGCTCCTCCAGAGAAAAAAGTCTCCGGGCAACCCCCGACTGATTCGTTACAACAACAAGGGGGTAACCGGCATCAACCAGTTTCCGAAGGGCCAGCGGAGTCTCCTCAAAAAGGAAAAAATCCTCCGCGCGGGAGATATAGCCGGCATCGGGATTCAATGTACCATCCCGATCAAGAAACACCGCCCCTTTCATCTTTGAGTCTCCCAGTTCCATGCCGATACCAAGATCTTCTCCAGACCCAGGCGGGGGGACCAGTGGAGTTTTTGCCGGGCAAGAGAAGAGTCTGCCACTAATTCAGAAACGTCTCCAGCACGTCGTTCTTCCAGCCGTGTCAAAACTATCTTTCCCGTGATCTTTTCCACCATTTGAATGATTTCTCTAACGCTATACCCTTTTCCAGAGCCAAGATTGATGGCTGTACTCTCACCGCCTTTTACAAGGTATTGGAATGCCATCCAGTGGGCATCCGCCAGATCCATCACATGGACAAAGTCCCGAACGCAGGTTCCATCTCGAGTCGGATAATCATCGCCATAAATCGACACGTCGGTCCTCTGCCTCACGGCCGTCAGTACTAATGGAATGAGGTGACTCTCTGGAACATGCGACTCTCCCAGCGTTCCATCCTCAATCGCCCCTGCTGCATTGAAATAACGCAAAGCAACGTATTTGAGTCCATAAGCTCTCTCGCAATCCGCCAATATCTGTTCGATCATTCTTTTCGTCCATCCATAGGGACTGACGGGCCGGAGGGGATGGTCTTCGGGAATGGGAATAGAAAGAGGGTCTCCATACACTGCCGCACTGGAGGAAAAGACGAGATGGCGAATCCCACATTGTTTCATAACCTTAAGAAGAGCCATCGTGCCAAAAACATTATTTTGATAGTAGTGGAGAGGATCGGTTACCGATGGGGCGACACAGGAAGCACCAGCAAAATGAATGACGCCATCAATTTTATCCTTTGCAAAAATGTGCTCCAGCAGATGTGAATCAGAGACATCCCCTTTGTAAAAAGTGGCTTCGGATGGGACAAAATCGCGCGCTCCCTGACTCAAATTATCGATAACAGTCACGCGAACTCCCCGAGCCAGGAGATAGCGCACCTGGTGTGATCCAATATAACCTGCGCCGCCCGTAATGAGCAGATGCTTGGAACTCATGGGGAGGGCATAACAGAGGTCAAAGAAAGTGACAAGGTCTCCCCAAATCCCATAATCCACCGCCTCATTTTTAATCATTTCCCCTCATCCCCCTGGTGGGGGATGACCAAGGAGAGGGGGATTGAAAATCATGCAAAAATTTACTTTTTCACCCTCTCCCTAACCCTCTCCCATCAAGGGAGAGGGGATTTTGATGGCGGATCACGGAAATCCTTGACTCCCTTTAACCTCACTGTTAACTTCGCCAATGACTCATTTTTCGAACGCATTTAAATGGCAACGGTTCCTCTCCTGGAGAAAGAAATTGTTTGATCTGACCCTGCAAAAACGCCTCTTCACATATATCAAGTCTTACAAGTGGCATCTCATTTTGATCTTTGTCCTCGGTGCCGGAGTCGCTATCGTCCAGCCCTTGACCCTCAGGGTAGCCAAGGTCATCGTCGATGATATCCTGCCGAAAAAGAACCTTGCGACGCTTCGGCTTATGCCGCTCAAGATCATTGCGCTCTACTTTTTCGGAGGAATCGCCCGCTACTGGTACAACTACTTCATCCGCTACCTCTGTGAAGACATCGTCTTTAAACTGAGAAACCAGCTTTTTAATCACTACACGACTCTTTCCATGGAATATTTCGCAGATCAGGCAACGGGCAATATGATGTCCCGAATCACAAACGACGTCCAAGTCCTGCAGACAGGGTTGAGCCGCATCACCCAACTCATCAAAGATCCTCTTCTCCTTCTTGGTCTCCTTGGGGTCGCCTTTTACCACGATTGGCAGCTGACTCTTGTCGCGATGATCGCAGGGCCGCTCATCGCCCTGATCATTTCCAAAGTGGGTGTCTTCTGCCGGCGCTACAGTTACATCAGCCAGCAGCATATGGGAGATCTGAATTCACTGATTCAGGAATCTTTTCAGGGCATCCGCGTCATGAAAGCTTTTGGGCTTGAAAAGAAGATGCACGACAATTTTCAGGCAAAAAATGCCCTCTTTCGAAACGCCATTTTAAAATCGGTGAAATTTGAATTCGCCTCCTCCCCCACTCTCGAGCTGATCGGCGCGTGCGCGGCGGCAACCCTGGTGCTCTACGGGGGAATACGCGTGCTCTCAGGAGGTTTGACGCTTGGCGAATTTACGACGGTTCTCGGCGCGCTCGGACTGATGGTTGCCCCTCTCAAATCAATCAACAACCTCAATATCGATTTTCAGAGGGCTTTTGCGGGGGCAGAGAGAATCTTTGAAATTCTTGATACTCAACCGACGGTCCTCGAAAAAAATTCTGCCGTTGAACTCCCCCCTCTTCAAAGAGAGATCGTCTTTGACCGAATCTCTTTTTCTTATCCTGAGGAGAATGGATCTTAGCCAAAAATGGTTTTGAACAATATTTCGCTGAAGATTTCCAAAGGGGAAATCGTCGCCTTTGTCGGCGCGAGCGGCGCGGGAAAAACATCACTCATCGGTCTTCTTCCCCGCTTTTACGATATCAGCGGGGGAAGTCTTCGAATCGACAGCATTGATATTCGGGAGGCGACACTCCATTCGCTGAGAAAACAGATTGCGCTGGTCAGCCAGGACATCTTCCTCTTCAACGACACGCTTTATCACAATATCGCTTATGGAAACATTCATGGCACGGTGACTCGCGATGATGTCATCAAAGCCGCAATGATGGCGCATGCTCACGACTTTATCATACAGCTCCCCAACGGTTACGACACGATTGTGGGGGAAAGAGGGGTGAAACTCTCAGGTGGACAGCGCCAGAGAATCGCTATTGCGAGAGCCTTAATCAAGAATGCCCCGATTCTCATCCTGGATGAAGCGACCTCTTCACTCGACAGTGAGTCAGAACTGCAAGTACAGCGCGCGGTTGAAAATCTCATCGCGGGGAGAACAACACTTGTGGTGGCACACCGACTTTCGACCATTGCCAATGCCACTCGCATCGTCGTTCTGCAGGAAGGAAAAGTCATGGAAGTGGGGAATCACAGCGATCTTCTCAAGAGAGAAGGGATTTACAACCGCTTATACCGTTTACAGCATGTGCGTGAGGTTTAGTGGAGATACCCGATGATCCCGCCCAAACTCCAAATTCTGATCGATACGATCCATACACTACTCAAAAGAGGGGTGGAACGAAATGTCAAAAACCTCCTCTCTCAAACTCATCCCGCTGACATTGCTTTTCTCCTCCAGCATCTCGAAGAGGGAGAACAAGAGAAGGTTTTTCAGCTGATTGAGGACCCCACTCACCAGGCTGAAGTTTGCAGTGAGATTGAGATAAAAGACCTCGCCCCCCTTCTGGATACCCTCGATACTGTGCGCCTGAGAGAGATCTTTCACCACATGCCCTCGGATGACGCGGCAGACATTCTGGCAGTCCTGCCAGAAGAGATCTCTGGACGGATACTGACAGCCATGAAAGAAGCGGCATCCAAAGAAGTGGAGGCGCTCCTTCAATACGGGGAAGAGACGGCAGGCGGCATCATGACTCCAAAGGTCTTCATCGCTGAAGAGACAAAGACCGTCAGAGAGGTCATTGAAGCCCTTCACCGCGCAGAAGCGATAGAAATGGTCTATTACGTCTATGTGGTCGACCGGGAAAATCATCTGATCGGCGTCGCATCACTCAGAAACCTCTTGACAACCAAGCCATATCACACGGTTGGGGAAATCATGACGACTGATGTCATCAGTGTTTCCGCTGACACGGATCAGGAGGAGGCGGCTCGACTTGTTGCGCGTTATAATCTGCTCGCCATTCCAGTAGTCGACAAAGAGCGCCATATTGTCGGGCAGATTACTGTTGATGACATCATTGATGTCTTGCATGAAGAGGCGACTGAAGATATTCTCCGGATGGGTGGGGCAGGAGAAGCAGATGTGCTGGAAAAGTCGAGTTTCAGCAACGTCCGCGCACGTTTTCCCTGGTTACTCGCCAGCATGATTGGAGGGCTCATCGCGGCACAGGTCATCAACTCCTTTAGTGCCACATTGAGCAAGGTCGCTCTTCTGGCCGCCTTCATTCCTATTGTCATCGGCATGAGTGGCAATGTTGGGACACAATCGGCCGCTATCATGATCCGAGGGCTGGCCACGGGAAAAGTCCGGACGGCTGAGATTGGGCATATTCTCTTTAAAGAGGGGTGTGTTGGAGCGCTCCTGGGAATCCTCTATGGCGTGATTCTTCTCGCTGTCATTCGCGTTCAATTCAGCGCAGCAACCATCGCGATGATCGTCGGCTTCTCCATTGCAGTTAATATGCTCTTCTCAGCATTCGTGGGCACCTTCGTTCCCCTTGTCTTTGCGCGATTAGGATTCGATCCCGCCCTCTCGACGGGACCTTTTGTAACGACCTCTCTGGACATCTGCGGAACAGTGATCTATTTTTCTCTGGCGAGCCTCTTTCTTCACTTAACATGAGAGCCGCTGTGACAGCTATTTGCAAAGACCAGGCGATCATTCTCAACACCCGCCCCTTCAAAGAAAACGATCTGCTCGTTCTCTTTTTCGGCAGGAACTCGGGCAAGATCAGCAGTATTGCGCGATCCGCCAAGCGCAGCCTCAAGCGATTTGGCGGGGGACTCGATTCTGGATCAGAAGTCATTGCTCACTTTACCGTCAAAAGCAGTTCAGCTCTTGCCACGCTCAGTGAGATTGAGCTGCTCGACGGTCACCTCCCCTTAAGGAGAAACATCGCTCATTTGAGCGCCGCCGCCTATGTCATAGAACTTGTCATGCTTGCCACTGCAGATGAAGAGGCAAATGAAGCGCTCTATGATCTGCTGAGCCAAAGCCTCTCTCTCCTGGAAGAGAGGGTCACACCGACGTTCATTCGTGCCTTCGAATTAAAATTCCTGGCGCTTCTCGGCTATCGGCCTAACTGTCAGACCTGCACCAACTGCCAGGCCGAAGTTCAACGTTTAAAAAATGACATGTACCCCTTCTCCATTCGCGAAGGGGGCCTCCTCTGTCCCCATTGTACTGCAGAGCATAAAAGCGTTTCTCACTTTCTCCCGGAAAAATCGCTCTTTTTCCTCCGCGCACTCCAACGAATCGCAGATCTGAAGGATGCCCTTCAGATGAGTCCTGCGCCGGAGATCACCACCTCACTCGACGCCCTCCTTCCCACCTTTATCAGCCATCGGCTGGAAAAACCGCTCCGCTCCCTTGCCTTTCTCCGCTCGGTGCTGTTAAAGGGTTAGCGCAATGAAATATACCGTCCCTGCAATAGCTTCTCTAATTCTTGCCGCGCAGCTCCTCTCGGCCATTCCAAAGCTTTCGCCGACGACAGATGAATTCACCTTTCATGTTCCGACGGGGCTCGTCTACTGGAAGACTGGCGATTTTACCGCCCTCAATCCTGCTGCGCCTCCATTGGCGCGACTGATCTCTACAGTACCTGCTCATCTTTTGAACATCAGAGTTCCTCTTGAACATCCGAGTTTTGCCGCCTTTGATGCTGAGACCTTTAGCCGAGAACTTTATTACAACAGCGGGAATGATCACTATTTTCTGACGCTGATCACAAGATTCCCCATTGCACTCCTTTCCATGATCCTTCTCTGGATTATTTGGGGATGGTCGACTTCTCTTTATGGAACGGCAGGGGGGCTCCTCAGCGCCTTTCTCTACCTCTTCTGTCCGAACATTTTGGCGCACAGCACGGTCGCCACACAAGATCTCGCGATGACACTCGCCTGGATGGCAGCAATCTGGGGATTGTGGAACTATCATCAGGGGAGAGGGAGAGTTCGGCTTGCCCTGGCTGGATGTCTGCTCGGCTTGGCTCTCCTCACAAAACACACAGCCATTCTTCTCTTCCCGATTTCTCTCTTCTTCATCAGTCTGTCGACATGGAGTGAACTCACTCCAAAGAAACTTGTTCCCATCATCATGACTGCGGGGAGTCGCTGGCTCCTTTATCTGATCGTTGCCTTTGCAGTTATCTGGGTAGGGTACGGTTTTGAATTCAAGCCGATTCTGGCGGGTCTCCCGCGCATTGACGAAAAAATCGCTTTCATTCGCAAATCGGTCAATCTCGTCTTGGGCCAAACCCTCTGGGACTCCCCGATCAGCGAAGCCATCCAATCGTATCTCGTCCAATTCGCGCAGACCGTTCGACTCCCCCTCACTTCGTACTGGGTTAGTCTGGCAGGCGTGATCAAACACTCCACCGAAGGTCATCTCACTTACTTGATGGGGGAGTTTTCCCAAATGGGGTGGCCCCACTATTTCCTCGTCGCTTTTCTCATTAAGACCCCTATTCCGTTCCTTTTTCTCCTCCTCGTAACCTTGGGTTTCACACTCATAAAACGCTCCGGGCGCTCAATGGCCGATCTCTTTCTCATCCTCCCAGCCCTTGTTCTCTTTGTTTCAGCTTCCATAGGGCATCTCCAGATCGGTCTTCGCCACATCCTCCCTCTCTACCCCCTCCTCTTTGTCTGGTGCGGCAAGGTCGGGACATTGATCCACCGCATCCTCGGACGCTCGGACACGGAAACACGCCTCGCCGCTGTAGGTGGAGGATTGTTGAGGAGGGAGAGCGCTCTCCTGGTTCAGAGAATCAGGAAAAGGAAATTTAAGTCTTCTCTCGTGGCCAGTATCGCTCTGAGCTGTGGACTCTGGTATTCGCTAAGCACACTCCGTATCGCCCCTCACTATCTCGGTTATTTTAATGAGCTGATTGGAGGGCCAAAAAATGGTTATCGCTATCTCCTCGATTCAAATATTGAATGGGGACAGGGTTTGATTGAGCTTGGCCAATTTGTGAAGAAAAATGACCTTAAAAAGATCTACATCGACTATCCATGGACCCCTCTTCCCGAAAAATATGGCATTTCGGCAGAAAACGCTCCTCTCACATCCGCCCCTCCCCAAGGTTGGTATGCGATCAGCGTCAATCACCTCCATCAATATCCCTGGACAAAGAACCGCCGCCCCATCGCACAGATTGGATATGGCATTTTGATTTATAAATTCTAAGAAATAGTCTGCAGCAAGCCGCAGTAGGAATCTATTTTTCAGACAGGCTCCTCTCTATGGGTAATCCAAGTAACAGCGCAAATAACACACATATCTGCTTTGCTTGACACTCTTCTCCTCACTGGGCTATGCGATAACTGATTTCTTCAACAACAGGATTCGAATTGTGTTCAAAGAACACCTCTCTCTAGTCATTCCAGCCTATAATGAGGCAAAGCGCCTCCCCTCTTCGCTCGATCAAATTCTTCAGTATTTGGCTGCTCACTTTGAGCGATTCGACATCGTTATTGTAGATGACGGGAGTAGAGACACCACCGTTGAGATTGTCCAAAGGTACCTGCAAAAATGGCCGCAGATTTCCTTGTTGGAAAATGAAAAAAATAGCGGAAAAGGGGCGAGCGTGAAACGAGGAATGCTGGCTGCAACCGGAGAATTCGTCTTCTTTACCGACGCGGATCTCTCCACCCCCATCGAAACTCTCTCAAAATGTGTGCGTCGATTTAGCGGAGATTCTTCTATTGATGTCATGATCGGGACGCGAAAGGTACCCGAGGCGAATGTAGTAAAACCTCAGCCCTTCTATCGTGTCTTCATGGGGAGAGCCTTTACATGGATGGCCAATGGCATTTTGCGCACGGCGCTCAGCGATTTTACCTGCGGATTTAAAGGCTTTAGGAGAGAGGCCTGCCGGGAAATCTTTTCCCGTCAGACTTTGCAGAGATGGGCTTTCGATGTTGAAATTCTCTTTATTGCCCGCCTTCTGGGATATAGAACCGTTGAATTGCCAGTCGAATGGGCCAACTCGAGAGATACGAAAGTTAACCTTTTAAGAGACGCCCTGTATACTTTTTTGGAGCTGATCAATATTCGTTTCAAGAGCTGGCGCGGAGATTACAGGGCTCCTCTCACGAAGCCATCATTTTAAAACTCTATAGATATCAATCGTGTACCCATTCGTTCGTCTGGCCAGAATTTCGCTCGTATAGAGGGGTGCCCCTGTCATCCCTTCCGGGCCGACTGGCCGTATCCACTTTTCCGATCGAAAGGGTGAAAATCGCGCGACGCGCTCTGATTTCTCTTCCAGTTCGCGATAAAAACTGGAAAGGCCAAAAGGAAAATCTCTGCTGTCGTCATAGATCACAATTAGGTAGTCCATCCTCATTTTCTCGAGGGTCGGCCAGTCATAAGGAGCGGCTGGCATGGTAAAAAAAGATCTCTCACCTCCATCTTCAGATTCCCGCAGATAGTAAAGCTCGTAGCCAGGATGCAGAGCATTCTGGAGCATGAACCCGAGTCTTTTCTTCGGAAGCTCAGGCCCTCCCCGCCGATCGACTTCCCGGAGCCACTCTTCCAATCGCTCCCTCGTATTCTCCAGAGGGGGACCGAAAAAGGTATGATCCACCGCAATCTTTGAGCCAGGCGGGATATGGCTCTCAATCCAGTCCTTTGCCTCGATACGGACATCTTTGCGCATCAAGAGAATATCCAGAGCGAGCGATTTGAACACATTGGGAACGATCAATAGGAAACAGAGGAGTACCCAAACAGGTCTCTCCCAGGAGAAACGGTATCGCCGCACCCAATCGGCCCATTCAGCCGCTGTCGCCGCCGCAAACATGCAGAGGTAGGGGAGCATGGGGAGAACATAGCGCGAGTAAACTTGCGTTGCCTGGGAGAGGTAGAGATACCAGAGGAATGGAAAAAACCAGAGCACGGCATAGCGCCCTTCGCCGATTCGTCTCAACTGCCAGAATGCCAGTGCGACAATGAGATACCCCGCACCCTCTTTAAGAGAATGAGACAAATGGTGAAAAAAACCAAAAGATCCCTGAAC
>JACQJE010000102.1 GCA_016205125.1 Deltaproteobacteria bacterium
CCCTCTCCCACAAGGGGAGAGGGAAAAATGGATTTCTCCGACAGACTCCGAGGGCATGGTATTTTTTTCATCATTGCTCATGAGATGAGCGATAAATAGGGAACTTCAAGCAAACGACAGGGCCTGATGGGAGATAAAAATCTTAATCATCTCAAGCACTTCAAAATGGCCAGGCCCACTCCAGCCGCTGGCATATTTTTTGCTTAAGTTTTTATCTGCCTTTTCCACAAGTTAAAAGGATACTTTCATGTTAAATTTTATGCTTTTCCTAGGCACCCGATGGAGGCTTTTCTTTCTTCTGCTGGCAATTCTCTCTTCTTTCCCTTCTCCCTTCCTCTACGCGGGGGGAGCTTTTCCGTCCAAATCCTCCTCAAGGAAAGAGATTAAAACGGTGACAATCACCTCCGAAAACGGGGTGAAGAAATTTGACCGCGCCACGCTTCAAACCGTTGGGGGGATCAACGTCTTACATGTGAAAGGGAATCCCTACCAGATGGCGTTTCAACATGGCGTCCTGATGCAGAGCAAGATCCAGCAGGGGATGTTGACCCATTTTCCCCGCCTCTTCAAACGAATTCTCGATGAGAATTCTTTTCTCAACCGGCATGTCCCGATGTTCCTTAAACTCTCGACCATCGCTGACTGGTTTGTCTTAAAACCGATTCGCGAGCAGATTCCGGAAGTCTACCGACAGGAGATTCAGGGTCTCTCCGACGGCTCGGGTCTCGACGAAGATCTCATCTATTCTGCCTATTCCATTCCCGACGCATTCCTGGTGGTCGTTCAGCTCCTCTACAATCACAACCTGCTGACTCAGATCCCTCTCTGGGGCTGTTCCAGCTTTGCAGTCTGGGGAGCGGCAACAAAAGGGGGGAATCTCCACATTCATGGCCGAAACCTCGATTATTCCGGCATGGGTGTCTTTGACCAGCAGCCCACATTGATCTTCTTTGAACCTGACAAGGGTCACGGCTACCGCTACGTGTCCGCCACAAGCGCCGGAGTCCATACCGGTGGAATTACAGCGATCAACGAGCATGGCCTTGCCCTGGGACTCCATTCGATCCTCAGCTCCGATGTGAGTGTAGACGGCGGCGTTCCCATCATGATGATTGGCGACCAGATCATGCGCCGCGCGAAAACCATTGAAGAGGCGGTGGCCATTGTAAAAGAATTTAAAAGAATCGGCAGTTGGACTTTTTTCCTTTCTCACTACAAAAGCGGCACTGTGAAATCAGGTATCGTTGAAGTCACCAACAGCTCCGTCAAATTTTCTGCTCCAAAACAAACTCATTTCAACATAACGAACTTCTTCACGACTCCGGCCATGAACGCTACCGAACTGAAAATCAACTTCTCCATTGTCCAGGGGTATCAGGAGCGTTATAAGCGAATGAACGATCTGCTCGTCCAGAACAATGGCGCTCATGATGTCGATGTCGCGATGAAGATCCTTGCAGATCACCTCGATCCCGCAACGACTTTGGGATCGAAAGAGCGCGGCGCGAGTCCCAACCTCATCACTTCTCCGGACAACATCCAGAGCGTCATCTTCAGCGCCGCACCTGGAACAGAATCCGCAGAATCCAAAGACAAAGAGGTTGAAATCTGGGTCTCCGCGGGAGAAGTTCCCACCGCTCATGGGCCTTATGTGCGTTTCAAATTCCACCAGGGGTTTGAAGATAAGCCGCTTGGGCAGTCTGTCGTGACAAAAGAGGTCCCAGGGATCAAAGAGGCGAAGTGGGCCCCTGCGATGAAGCGATACATCAATGCGTACGCCCTCCTCTCTGAAAAAGGGGATGTAGAGGGAGCATTGGAAGAGCTCAAGAAAGCGGTGGAGTTGGACGAATCGGACGGCGGATACCACCTGATGCTCGGAATGCTCGCCTTTAAACTCGAAAGGATTGAACTGGCCCAGACCCATTTGCAAAAAGCAGCCCATCCAGAACCCGATATGCTCATCACCGAGCACCAGAAAAATCTGGCAAAGTTCTTCCTCGCCGGACTCTACGAAGTGCAAGGGAACAAAAACGAGGCACTCAACACTTACAAGCTCATGCTGACCCAGCCAAACCTCGATGATAAGATCAAAATCGTTGCGCTGGAACGGCTCAATCATCAGGAATCTCCGATCGATCTCGCCATGCTGATGCCCGACCTGAAATACATGGATGCTCTCACTTACTTTCTCTCGCAGAAAGCGATTTCTGAAGTAAAAGCCTCCATTCCAGGCCTTCCAAAGAAACTGAAGCAGTTTAAGAAATAACGAGAAGAAAATAGCGATTAGGGAGTTTTCATAGATTCACTCATCCAGGAGAGTGTCTCTTCATATTTCTTCCCTAATGCACCCTTCTGCTCTGCGACCTTCAAAAATTGTTCCCTCACATCCTCCGCATACTGGTCTGCAAATGACTCAAGTTTCAAAAAAGAAGCAATATTCGAAAAACTTTCGTTCTGCAGCAAAACGTCCAGTTTTTCCATATAGGAGCGGATGCGATGCATGATGAACTGGATTTCCTCTCTGCTCAGTCCCAACTCCCTTCGATACTCATAGGTGAGCCGGTGAATATCGATTTCCTCTCCCAAAATTTCTTCGTTCACTCTGTATGTTTTCTCCAGAAAATCAAAAAATAAACGGGCAAGTCCGTTCCACTCCGCAATGTCCTTTTCACTCACACTTTTTCCCCCCGCCAGCCTCAGTTGGTCATTGAGACGCTTCTCCAGTTGGGCCAGTTCATAATTGTTGCCACAGAAAATTTCGTGCAGCTCGCCATCGAGAACCCTGCATTTTTCCTCCCGTTTAGTGTAAAGGAAGTAGTGTAAAAATTCATGAATCAGGATCATTCTCAGGAGGCGCAACTCAGGCTTGCGGATAACGATCAGACTCTCTTCACTGCTCCAGGGGAGCGTTTCACTCTTGTAGCATAGAACATGACGATGAGGGGGGAACATCATCGCTCCCACCTTAGGAATCTCCAAAAATATTTTCTCCAACTGGAGACGAAGCTCCCCGTCTCCACTCTCATTCACAGCGCCCAGACTGGGGGCTTCTCTCAAAAAAACCACATGCAACCCATACTCGTTTCTCAATAAGTCAAGAACAGTCTTTGCGTCTTTTCCCGCAAACTGCAGAAAAACAGACTCATCCAACCGGAGCCCGGTCCACAAGAGATCTATCTTCTCTGCAAAACCTTCACAAGAGAACCAGCTGTTCACTGAAAACAGGACTAGAAAACCAATCAAGCAACATCGCTTCATTTTTGGCACCCACCTCTTCTTCTTACTTTATTCCTTCTCAACATAATCTATAAAGGAACGCGTTCCACTCCTTTGACTATGCAAAATCTGTACCTGTCTCGCCCCCATCCAGAAGCCAGGGGAACAACTCAAACGCTGTCTATATTATGAAACCTAATAC
>JACQJE010000113.1 GCA_016205125.1 Deltaproteobacteria bacterium
AACTCCTCGGGACAGACCCTCTGGAGTGGTTTCACTGGGCCCCCTATAGAGAGGGTAGAGGTTTTTGTTCTGGAAATCGAAAACTTGGCCTGGAGGGAGCGACGATTTTTGTTCCATCGGGTGAGAGAGAATCTCTTCAGAAGGAGCTTCAGGAGAAAGGGGCCTTCCCGATGGAGCAGGCGCTTTATGAAGTTCTGCGCATTGAGAATGGTTTCCCGAAATGGGGGAGAGATATGGGCGGAGAAGAGCTCCCCATGGAGGCCCAGCTCACCCCGATTGCCATTTCCTACACGAAGGGTTGTTATCTGGGTCAGGAGGTGATTCAGCGGATCAAGACTTACGGAGAGCCGCCGAAGAGGCTGGTCTTCTTAGAGATAGAAGGGGATTCTCTCCCTCCACAGGGAACACTCCTGAGAAAAGGGGGGGAAATTGTGGGGCGTGTGACTTCATCTACATTTTCGTTCCGCTTAGGAAAAAATATCGCAATGGGATATGTGAGGAAAGAATGCAAGGAGCCGGGAACTCTGCTTGAGATCGATGGATTTCCGGCTGCGATGGTTTGTGTTCAGAGGCTCCCCTGGTTAGCGCCTTATGGGATTGTGGAGGATGCCAAGCAGCGATGATCGAACGCACCATCAAATCGCACAACCCCGCGACGGGGGAATATCTGGGTGAAGTTCACGTCGATGAACCCGAGCGCGTCAAAGAAATCGTGGCGCTCAGCCGCAAAGCGGCCAGAGAATGGGGGAGACGCACCTTCCTGGAGCGGGGGGATTCTCTCCTGGGCCTTCAGCAGGTCATTGTGCGTCGCGCAGATGAAATTGCCGAGGTCATCAGTTCGGAGACGGGAAAACCGCGGATTGAAGCGATGGCCGCAGAAATTGCGCCTGTTGTCTACGCTCTGCGCTATTGGAGAAAGAGAGCGGCCAAAGTTCTCAAACCAAAAACGATCCCGCTCCGGTTTCTGGTTTACAAGAAAAGTTATCTCACTTTTTATCCCCTTGGCGTTGTCGGTCTGATTGCCCCCTGGAATTATCCCTTTGCCATTCCGATGGGGGACATGACGATGGCCCTCATAGCGGGCAATAGCATTCTGCTCAAGCCCTCGGAGCAAACCCCTCTGGTCGGGAAGTTGATTGCCTCTCTTTTTAAAGAGGCTGACTTTCCGGAGGGGGTCGTTTCAGTCCTCTTCGGGGGAGGGGATACTGGAGCTGCGCTGATTGGCGCTGGAGTCGATAAAATTGTCTTTACCGGGGGAGGGTCGACGGGCAGACGCGTGATGGCGATGGCCGCAGAAACTCTCACCCCAGTGACTTTAGAGCTGGGCGGCAAGGACCCTATGATTATTTGTGAGGATGCCGATCTGGAGTTGGCTGTAGAGGGGGCGCTTTGGGGAGGGATGAGTAACGCGGGCCAGACCTGTGCAGGAGTCAAAAGGATCTATATAGCCAGGAAGATTGCAGAGCCGTTTATTGAGGCTCTTGTGAAAAGGGCGGAGCGGCTTCGCCTTGGCGTGCCGGCAGATGACCATGTCGTCGATGTGGGCGCTATTGTGCTGGAGCGGCAGATCGATCTTTACCGGAGCCAGCTTGCTGACGCGGAGGCACAGGGGGCAAAGATTTTATGTGGGGGACGTGAGTGGTCTGCGTATCACAAAGGGCGTTTTTTTGCTCCGACGGTGGTGGTCCATGTGCAGGGGAACATGCGTCTCGTTCGGGAAGAGACCTTTGGTCCCATTCTCGCTGTTGATGAGGTCGATTCGGTGGAGGAGGCGATCGATAAGGCGAATGATTCTGAACTGGGGTTGTGCGCAAGTGTCTGGAGCCGCGATATAAATCGGGCAAAAAGAATTGCAGAGCGGCTCGAAGCGGGAACGGTTGTGATTAATGACTGCACTTTTACGCACGCATTAGTGGAAACCCCCTGGGGAGGTGTGAAAAAGAGTGGATTTGGCCGTGTCCATTCGGATGAGGGGCTGAAGGAGTTTGTCAATTGGCGTCACATTAACTATAACCGCGGCGGCAGAGCGGGAAATACCCTATGGGGAAGAGCGTTCTGGTGGTTCCCTTACTCTCCTGCAAAATACCGGCTCTTTCGGGCACTGACCGATTGGCTGGGAACCTATGGATGGTGGTCAAGAGGTCGTGCGTTCCTGGCGATGGTAAAAGCATTTTGGAAGATGAAGAGGATCCATTAGTGAAGAAAAGAGTCGTCACTTTTGTCATTGTGCCGATGGCGATTGTCACAGTTTGTGTGGTCCTGTTTGTGGCGATTAACCTCCTCCTGAAAGAGTATAAAAGCGCAAGTGACTATCTGGATGACATGATGCGTACCTCTGGTCAGCGCCGCTGGCAGGCGGCGTTTGCGCTGTCAAAAAAATTGCAGGGGAGAGAGGAGGGAGAGAAAGATCAGCTCTCCTCTGACGATGTTTCAAAACTTTTGTCGCTTTTTGAAGATTCGCTTGGGGGAGACCCGCAATTGACGCGCTATCTTGCCATCGCTTTGGGACAGGCTGGGGATCATCGGGCCGTGCTGGCGCTTCAAAAGGCCCTTCATCTGCCGGATGAGGATACCCTGATCTACTCTCTGCTCGCTCTTGGTCATCTGAGCGGGCATGAAGCGATCGAAGAGATGATCCATTTAACTTCACATCAGAGTGGAGCCGTTCGACAAGTCGCTGTGTATGTACTGGGAACTTTCGGGAAACCGGCACTCATCAAACCGATCTCAGCAAGATTGGGGGATCCCGTTCCACAAGTGAGATGGAATTCAGCGATTGCATTAGCCAGACTGGGGAGTGATGCGGGTGTAGAAGAGTTGAAGAAAATATTTCTGGAATTTCCCCCCGATGTTTTTTCCGCGCTCATCGGAAAAGAGAAGGAAGATCTGAAATTAAATGCGATTCGTGCCGCTTCAAAACTTGGATCCGAAAAATTTACTTCTGAGTTTCAGCAGCTCAGCGAAAAGGATGAGAGCCTCAAAGTGCGCAGTGCTGCTCTTGAGGCGTTAAAAAATCTCTCTACAAAGTAGTTCTCATCTTGACAGTTAGCGTGACACACTGTACGAAAAAGGGATATTTTTTCATTATTATTTAAGGGCATTCATGGCTGACGAGAAGAAAACGGAAGGCGAAATAAAGAGTTCCGCTTCGATTCCTGCAGAAGAGAAAGGATCTGCACCTGAAGCAGGAGGTGCGAAACCTCCTGCGGCTGCGAAAGGGGTAGCGGCGCCAAAAAAGCCCGGCGAAGGGCTTTTAGGGGGAGCGCCGAAGCGGGGAATGGAAGAGGAGGGAGAAGCGGGAGGGGCGCAGGAAGCCGCAGAGCCGATTAGCCGCCGGAGATTCCTTTCATGGCTCACGTTGGGGTGGGTGGCATTTGCGGGCGCATTGGGAGCCTTTGCCACCGGGATGCTGCGCTTCATGTTTCCGAACGTTCTTTTTGAGCCGCCGATGACTTTCAAGGCAGAGCCTCCTTCACAATATCCCGTGGATACGGTCAATACGGATCTCACGAACAAATACAAAGTCTGGATTGTTCACAATGAAGATGGGATTTTTGCGCTGCGAGCCGTCTGTACGCATCTCGGTTGTACGCCGCGCTGGCTTGAGTCGGAAGGGAAATTTAAATGCCCTTGCCATGGCAGCGGTTTTTACATGAATGGTATTAATTTCGAAGGCCCGGCTCCACGGCCGCTCGAACGCTACCGCATCTCCGTTGGTGAAGACGGAAGGATCTTAGTCGACATGAGCAGGCGGTACGCGTTCGAAAAGGGTGAGTGGGTTGATCCCAACTCCATCATTAAATTATAGCAAATGATAGCGCGCAATCATGCGGAGAGAGGGGATGAGCGCAGAAGAACAGAAAGAAGAGAAAGAGAGTCTTATCGAAAAGATTGTCCAGTCACAAATCTGGAAGTCAATGATGCGTCATGGTTTTCCCAATACCAGGCGCAATCGGGTTCTCGCGGTTTCCAGTAACGTTTTCCTCCATTTGCATCCCATTACCATCAGAAAGTCGGGTGTTCGGTTGAGCTATACCTGGGGGATGGGGGGGATCACCTTTTACTTTTTCATGATCGAAGTGATCACCGGTATTCTTTTGATGTTCTATTATCGACCGACTGCGGCCGCTGCCTATAATGACATTCTGGCGCTTCGGGAGCATGTGACTTTGGGGATATTCAGGGAGATGCACCGATGGGGTGCGCACGCGATGGTGCTTGCCGTGTGGCTTCATATGCTGCGTGTTTTTCTGACCGGCGCCTACAAGCCGCCCCGGGAGTTCAACTGGGCCATCGGTGTGATTCTGTTGACGCTGACTCTTTTCCTCAGCTTCACGGGCTATCTTCTCCCCTGGGATCAGCTTGCGATCTGGGCTGTCAGCGTGGGAACAAATATGGCGGGTGCCGCCCCCTTCATTGGGGCAGAGGGTCCCGGTTCATCTTTCCTGAAAATTGGGGATATCCACCTGATTCATTCCGGAAGTGATATGCGATTCGCGCTCCTGGGGGGTCGGTTTGTTGGAGAGGCGACCTTGCTTCGCTTCTACGTTCTGCATTGTGTCGCTGTTCCGTTTATTGCAGTTTTGCTGATGTCTGTGCATTTTTGGCGGGTCCGTAAAGATGGCGGCATTTCATCGCCAGTGAATTAGAGGCACCATGATCAGTTTTCTAAAAGATTTTTTCAATTTTCTCGCATCCCCTTCCATCTTTATGTTTTTGCTGGTCGGTTTTTTTGCTCTCTTTTTCAGATATATTGAATTTTTCACGCGACCGAAAGTGGGGGCGGCGCTTTTCAGCGGGTTGATGCTTTTTTATCTCGCGAGCTTGCTGGATCCCCACTTTCGCTCCATTGCTCTCACTCCTGACAACGTTCCGATCGCTATGATGCTCTTTGCTGTTCTCTTTTTTACCTGGTACGGCCTCAAGCAGGGGGTGGAGAATGACCGGTATCTTGCCAAAGGTGAAGATTTTCCGCTTAAAGCCGAAGCGCAGAAAAAGGTCTTTGTCTGGCCCGATTTGGTCTATATTGAGTTGATGTGCATTGTTGTCATGACTGTTTTTCTCATTGTCTGGTCCATTGGCCTCAAAGCCCCATTGGAAGCACCGGCGAACCCAGCGATGTCTCCCAATCCATCCAAAGCGCCATGGTACTTTTTGGGACTGCAGGAGATGCTTGTCTATTTCGATCCGTGGTATGCAGGTGTTCTCCTGCCGGGTTTGATCATTGTTGGTTTAGCGGCCATTCCCTACATTGATGTCAATCCGAAAGGGAGCGGTTATTATACCTTCAAAGAGAGAAAATTCGCGATTATCGCCTTTCTTTTCGGGTTTCTCGTTCTGTGGGTTTCCCTTATTGTGCTCGGGACATTTTTGCGAGGTCCAAACTGGAACTTCTTTGGCCCGTTTGAAAAGTGGGATGTGCACAAAGTGGTGCCATTGCTCAACGTAAACTTGTCCGAAATCATCTGGGTCAAGCTCTTCAGAATAAGCCTTCCCCAGAACTGGCTGGTGCGGGAGTTTTTCGGACTTATCCTGGCGGCTGCATATCTCCTTGTGCCGCCCCTCTGGCTGACGAAGAGATATTTAAAAGATCTTTTTGAAAAAATGGGTCCTGCCCGCTACGGTGTACTCATGTTTCTCGTGATGATGATGGCGAGTCTCCCCATTAAGATGCTGTTGCGTTGGGCCTTTAATTTAAAATATATCGTTTCCATACCGGAATTTTTCTTTAACATCTGAAGGGACATATGGTTCTGCATCCACCAAGTGAAGAAAAAGTCGATCATGTTTACGATATGCGTCTCCTCAATCTCATTTTCGGGGTGAGCTGTATCGTGCTTCTCTTATCGTTCATCTGGCTGATTGCCGATGATTCGAACAGGAGCTGGAAGAGATACCAAGCCCAATTTGAGAGGATAGAGGTCGAGCGCCTGAAAAAGGAGATTGCGGAGAGTCAGGGGCGATTGGATAAAACCCAAATTGAAAAGCTTAAGGCGGAACTTGTTGAAGCGAGTGCCGCTTTGGAAAGGGAGCACGCGGCCTATCAGAAAGCGGAAAAGGAGCTGGGTCAGGCACGGAAAAGAGAAAACAGGGCCCAAAGCCGGATGCAGACTTTGAAGTCCAGGTTTGATGCCAGAAAGTATCAGTATGAGTTGCTTCTGGAACACGATGAGAGAAAGGCGTCTCATTTCAAGTCTAAATTAGATTCGTTAGAACGGAAATTGGACGAAGCGGCCCTCGCCTTTTTAGACGCCACTGAGGCGCGTAAATCAGCAGAAAAAAGGTCTGCCTCATTTAAAGCAAAGCATGATGAAATCAGGCAGAAAATCAGTGAAACAACCACTGCGATTGACCGCCTTGCGGAGCAGAAAAAAATGCTTGAACCGGGCTTCGTTAAGGCTTTCAGAAACTTTTCTCTGGTGAGCTTTATCAAACCGACACGTGAGATTAAGCAGATTGTTGTCTCAGATCTGGCAGACGATTACAACTTTGCCAAAGTAGAAAAGGTCGACCGCTGTATCTCTTGTCACGTTTCAATCGATAATGAAAAGTATGTGGACGCCCCGCAACCCTTTAAAGCGCATCCGAAACTTGGCATTTATGTCGGGGAAGGGAGCTCCCATCCGAAAAATGAGTTTGGATGCACGACCTGTCACGCTGGCGTGGGACAGGCGCTCGATTTTGTCCGGGCGGCCCACACCCCTGATTCACCTGAGCAGGCGAAAGAGTGGGAGAAAAAGCACCATTGGCACCGCATTGCCGAGTATCATTGGCAGTGGCCGATGCACTCTAAATCAAATATTCAGGCGTCCTGCTACAAATGTCACAGCTCGCAGGTAGATATTGTCTCTGCGGACCATCTTAATCTCGGCAAAGATCTGTTCAAGAATTACGGATGCCACGGATGTCATAAGATGAGCGGTTTTGAGGCACTTCGAAAGGTAGGTCCCCCGCTCGATCACTTGAAAGGGAAGCTCGCGCGGGAATGGCTCTTCAAATGGATTGAGAATCCCATGAACTTTAACCCGCTGACGAAGATGCCTCGCTTCTTCCACTTGAGTAACACGGACTCTCCTGAAGATCATGCGAGAAGTACGGTGGAAATTCACTCGATCGTCTCTTACCTGATGACGATGTCAAAGAAATTCACTCCGCGGCATTCGGTGGCCGCACTCGGTTCTGTTCAGCGCGGAAAAGATCTCGTTCATTCGATCGGCTGCCTCGGCTGTCATTCTTTGGCGGTGGAGGGAAAGACGGCAAATGATTTTGCCCCGGATTTAGGCGGCATCGGTTCAAAGGTGGCGAAGGAGTGGCTTGTAGACTGGCTGTTGGAACCCCAGCATTACTTTCCGAAGTCAAGAATGCCGGGCCTTCGCCTTTCAGCGTCTGAAGCGGCTGATATTTCAGCATACCTCTTGTCGCTTCGCGTGAAAGAGTTTGAGAAACAGCAAATTCCGCTTCTGGATGAAAGTTTACTCCGGAATTTAGCGGCGGAACATCTTGATGGAACAATTTCAAAGGCGAAAGTGGAGCAGGCTCTTGCAGGAATGACAAAGGAGGATCGACTCTTCCTGGTTGGCCAAAAGAGCTTTATTCGGTACGGCTGTTACGGCTGTCACGATATTGCGGGGTTCGAAGATGCCAAGCCGATTGGCACGGAATTTACAGAAGAGGGTTCCAAGCCCGTTGAACAGTTTGATTTTGGAGCGCTTCCGATCGCACATACGAGAGAGGCGTTTTTTGCGCAGAAGCTTAAAGACCCGAGGAGCTTTGACTTCAAGCGTTATCGGAAACCCAAAGACAAACTCCGGATGCCAAAATTCAACTTTAATGAGACGCAGATTTCAGCACTCACCACATTCCTGTCGAGTCTGACGAATGAAAAGGTAGCGGCATCGAAATCGAGGAATCTTTCACCCGCGGATTTGCAAATTGAGCGGGGAAGGTTCCTTGTCAAGAACTACAACTGCATCGGCTGTCATGTGATCGAGGAGAAAGGGGGCCATATTAAGGCGTACTATGAGAATAGTGCGATGGCTCCCCCTGAACTCTGGCATGAAGGTTTTAAAGTGAAGCCCAATTGGCTTTTTGACTTCTTCTACCATGTCAAGATGCTTCGACCCTGGCTAAAGGTGAGGATGCCGAGTTTCAATTTCACGGATGAAGAGGTCAATGATCTGGTCAAATATTTTGTGGCGCTCGATCATCAGCCCTTCCCCTTTGAAACAGAGAAACCCCGTCCTCTGACGCCCCAGCAGAAAGGAGAGGCAGTGCAGCTGTTCGAAATTTTGAAGTGTCAGCAGTGTCATCCGAGTGGTGCTGAAGCAGAAGGGGTGCAGGCCAGCTCGACGCTTGGGCCAAACCTTGCCATGGCAAGGGAGCGCCTCAGGAGAGCCTGGATGATCGATTGGTTGAAAGACCCGCAGAAACTTCAGCCTGGTACGATGATGCCCGGATTCTTTGTGGAGGGGTCAACGCCGGTGCCTCATTTACTCAATGGCGATCCTCAACTTCAGATAGAGGCTCTGACCGATTATCTCCAGACCCTTCACTAGGCGTTTGTCGGAGAAATACCCAAAAGCCACTTAAAACGTTCGTTCCCCTCCCTTGATGGGAGGGGATAAAGGGGAGGGTGAAACATCGCAATAGGCGACTCAGAGTGCTTTTCCAGTTTTACACAACTTTACCCCTCACCCTACCCTCTCCCACAAGGGGAGAGGGTAAAATTGATTTCTCCGACAGATTCCTAGCAATTGTGATGCCAGAAAGGGGTGGTCTCTCAATCTTGCAGCAAACCACATCATTTTTTGGAGGGGGATGCTGTCATACATTGACATTCATGTAGTTTTATGTAATACTTATATTACATTTGGAGGTATTTACTATGGCTGATGCAGTATCGTTGCGCCTATCCGGCGAATTAATGAAAAAAGTCGATCGATTGGCTGAACTTCTCGATCGCCCCCGCTCTTATCTCATTCGGAAGGCTCTGGAGGCCTACTTAGCGGAATATGCAGATTACCAAATTGCGCTCGATCGCCTTCGCGATAAAGACGACGCAATTATTGCTACCAGTGAGATGAGAAAGAAAGTTGGCCTCTAAACACGCAATTCTTTACAAAGCTTCCGTCAAGAACGACCTTCGAAAGCTCGATCGCTCTATTGCCAAAAGAATTCTTAATAAAATCGAAAGTGAGTTATCGGAAAATCCGCATAAAGGAGAAGCCTTAAAGGGCGAGTTTGCTGGTTTGTTTAAATACCGGGTGGGAGACTATCGTGTCATTTTCACAATCGCTCCTGATGGCATACTCATCTTGAGAATCAGTCATCGAAAAGAAAGTTATCGCTGAGCATGCGCTTCGGTAGTGAGCATCATGTGACTCACCACACACTATAGGTAAAAAAAGCCCCGACAAAGTTCGTAAAGGAGAAAGTGCATCTTCTCTTGGATTTTGTAGGTACTACTTGTTGTTTTGGAGATAAGGACAGCTCTGATTTTGGAGAACTTCAGACCCAGTTTCGAGAGCCGAATGAGCAAAAGATGCAAATGACCCTCAGTTTTTCGTTTCATGAATGCAAAATTGTTCGCAGCGCTTGAAGAAGAAAGAGATTCATGCGCGAAGAGAAAAGATTCCGTGCTCTAATACCTTATCTTTAATTTCCGTTTCTGTTCAGAAACCTGCCAAATAACAAACGTGAAGAGGATTGCGCCTGCTTCGAGCGCCATTTTGTGAGTAAGCTAGGGACTCGGAACCGGCTACGCAATTGATCACCCGATATCCTTTCGCCAAAAACTTATTGACCTGCCCACTCACTTCTTTCTCTTCATGGGAGGAAGACGACGAAGGTAGTATTGGGTCCATCAGTACACGCTGGTTTCCGTCACATGAAAAAAACGCACGAGCTTCATTACTATTTTCACCTTCAACAAATTTCAATACACAAAAACTTGCTATTGGAATCTCGTCCGCCGCGCAAAAAGAGCTGGCGGCCCCCATCACTATGACCACAAAAACTGGTAAAGAAAGAATCGCCAAGAGCGTCTTCATCGAAATCCCTCCTTTTCTCAGAAAGCCAGAAAATATTATGCGGTACCGATATCAGACGTGACGCGGGCTGTCAAGATTTCATCAGCGGGCCTTATTCAGCCCCATTGATCTCTAATTTTGCTCATTTAGATGTCATCATCATCTTGGAAAAAAACTGTCAATTCCGAATGCGAACTAAATTAGTTGTTGTGGTAGAGGACTTTGTTGAACCGCAACTTGAGGTCGTATCTTGCCAGGAGGCTCACGACCATCTGATTCAGAGCATCACGATGCTCGGCACGTGCAGCGCCACGATACTCGGCCTGGACGTTTGCCGGCTCTTGCTCGACGATTGGAAAAAGGCGCTCCCGAATGTAAGGCTTCAAATTCATGTGTTCGACGTATATGGAGCCCACATGCGCGTGCGCTAATTCACCAAAAAGTGAATCGAGCCCCTTTTCGTTGTACCGAAAATGCGGCAGCAGCGGTCCGACGAAGGCGTAGGTAGTTAAACCCTGCGCGTGGAGTTCGGCGAGAGTCTCGAATCTGCGACTCGCCAAGGGCGCGCGTACCTCCAGAAAGCGGCTAATTTTATCGTCAGTGGTGGTAATCGTCATGCCAACTTCGGCCCGCGGCAGTCGCCGAAGGAGGTCGACGTCGCGCAGTACGAGCGGAGACTTTGTGAGAATACTGACCACACCAGGGTAAGGCGCGCGTGCAAACACCTCTAGGATTCCACGGGTGAGGCGGTACTTCGTTTCTGCACCCTGATACGGATCAGTAACCGAGCTCAGAAGAACGGATGGCGCCTTATCGGAGCGGCGGAGCCGGATCAGGTCCTGCTCGAATACCGAAACGGCATTCACTTTTGCATAGATATAGTTGCCCCAGTTGTCGATACGTTCGTTCACGAAACGACCCATGAAGCTGGCATAACAATATAGGCAACCGAAGGCACAGCCGGTGTATGGGTTCACGACGTACTCGGCGTCTGGAAGCTTGGACTTGACCAGGATGGATTTGCATTCGATTTCCTTGATGGTCATCATATTGCCTTATTTATCCTAAAAACGGCAGTTGAACCACTTTTTCTTCCAAAGTTTTGGCTTTAAATCAGATAGGGGCTGAGAGCAAAGGGGGTGCCTGAAGGGGCCTCTTCTTCAAAAACCATTGGGGAAAATTAGGGACACCAATTTAAAATGGTAAAAATGGTGTCTGTCCCTAATTTTCCTAAATGAACCGGACAGCAGTGTA
>JACQJE010000099.1 GCA_016205125.1 Deltaproteobacteria bacterium
ATTATCCCCTTTACCCGAGGTCCGAGTCGCAGCCGCCCCCTCAGCGACATTGTCGAGCAGGTCCATCGCTTTGTTGCGAATGGCTATGCAGAGGTAGTTCTCACCGGAATTCACCTGGGGGCGTGGGGGGAAGATTTAGAGGGAGAAGGAGATCTTCTGACTCTGCTCAAAGCGATTGTAAGAGAGACCGATCTTCCGCGACTCAGGATCAGCTCCATCGAACCGATGCAGTTAAATGATCACCTTCTCGATTTTTGGCTAAGTCAGGAGAGAATCTCTCCTTTCCTCCATCTCTCAATCCAGAGCGGCGATGACGAAATCTTAAGGCGGATGCGCCGCCGCTATACAGCCGGGCATTGCCGACAGATCGTCGAACGATTCGTACAGCGGAAACCCGAGAGCTACGTCGGATTCGATCTGATTGTCGGCTTTCCAGGGGAAACTGAAGCACATTTTGGACGAACGCTTCACTTTTTGGAAAACACCCCCTGGGCCAAATTACATGCCTTTCCTTTCTCTCCGCGCCCTTTGACGGCGGCGGCCCGTTACCCTGACCAGGTCTCCTCAGCGATCGTCAAACAGCGCATGGATACCTTGCTCGCGATGAGTGAAGAGCGCTACTGCGCCTTTCAGTCCCGCCACGTCGGTGTCACTCTTCCTGCGATCCCAATCGGGAATGGAGAATCTTCCATTCAGAGAGCCGTGACAGACAATTATTTGACCGTTTACTTCAGGGAGAAAGAGTCCTCTTGCACTCCCCCCATTCGACTGAATATTGAAGAGTTTCGTGATGGAAAATTATTCGGAAAGATTGTCGCCGCCGGAAAATAGAGATTGAAAAATCTCTATTTTCCGGAAACTGCCAATCTGCAGCGCCATCCTGCGTTGGCAGCCAGTTTGCCTCCTCGACGTACGGGTGAAAGTACGTCTGCGTCGTCAAATTGTCTGCCGCCTTGTCTGGCTTGCATCTTGGCAGTTTTCCAAAAAATCAATGTCTATTTTTGGGTCGCCGATTAAATCTCAATGGAGGTTGCTATTGTAAAGATTTGAGTGCCGAAATTCAGTTTAAACGCGAGGTCTTTGTCAGTGGAAGAGTTCGCTTTGAGCGTGTAATTTAAAATAATCTGCCACCATTCGGCAATCGAATAGCTCGCCTCCAGGCTGGTCGTAAAATTGTTGTCGATTCGGTCTTCCCGCTCGAGTCGGCCGGTTCTTCTTCTCGCCTGGCGGCTTGGAAAGTGGATATACTCATAGGAATTCACCCAACGATAAAGGAACTTGTCTATTTTTTTCTCCAGAGTACTGCTGAGCTGGTGAGTCCTGTAATCATAATAGTCGTGTAAGAATATATTTTCGGTTGCATCAAACTCGTCCCCTGTAGAATCGTTCCATTCAAATTTGTAGCCGCACCCCGCATGCCAGCCTGTTCCAAAAAACCACCCCATTTTCGCAGAAATCCCGAAAGTGAAATCTCTGCGCCATTCTCCTGAATCTGCACTGGCAGAGTTGAGAACGATGAAATCGGGAAAGTCGAGGTAGGCTCCGCTCAAAGAGAGTCGCATATGCCAGGGATCGAGTCCAAAGTCGTCCTGATAAGAAAGAAGGATCATATAGGAATTGAGATTGAGGCGTTCAAAACTGAAGTGTCTTTTCAGGGACCAATGGTATTCTCCACTCATCTCGCGCATTTCTCCAGCGGAGTGGCGTGCTCTGAGAGAAAGAACGTTGAGGCCGTTATCGTAGCGGTTGTCGATGGCGTTTTCATGCACGACGCGCTCGTTGAGAGAAAAGATCCATGGCGAATCTTCCGCGACCTTGAAGACGATGGCCCCATTTCCTCCCTGAAGAAAGGTATCGACAAACCGCCTGATTTCAGTGTTGTTTTCGATCTCCACTTTTTCCTGAAAGTACAATTCCCCATCCTGAAGATAGCGCAGAGATGCCGAAAGGGTCGGAGAAAGTTTCCACTCTCCCCCAAGTTGAATGGAATCGTAGAGGAGATAGACATCAAACCAGCCATTGTAGCTCGCCGACCCAAAGGCTGAGAGTTTTGGGATAAATCTCTCTTGACGTTCCTCGTGCGGAGGATCTTGGGCAAAACTTCGACCTAAAGGGGATAAGAAGAGGGCCAATAAAGGGAGGGCGAGGGTCAGATGCAGCTTTTTCATCATCCCCCTCCCTTGATGGGAGGGGGAAAAGGGGAGGGTGTTTTCCTGCGAAGAGCAATCAGAAGCGCGATTCCAGTTTTCACGTCTTCACCCTCTCCCTGCCCCTCCCCCATCGAGGGGGAGGGGAAAATGATTTCTCCGACAGACTCTAGAATGAAAAAATATCGACTCATGAGAAGTTTTTTCCCCCCGAAAAGTATACCATAGACATTGGAATAGTGTGTGAGGGCTAAGAAATGTCGATGCAAGCTTCCATTTTACGATTTCTCAAGAGAATCGCTCTCTTTCTGTTTTTTCTTTCCATTTTCTCCAGCTATAGCATCGTTGCTTCCAGCCATCGTCAGGTCGTTCTTGACCGATTCGGTGTTTCCGTTGGCAGTGATCTGAATTTGGACAACATTCAGGAAAGGAAGGCTTTTCGTCGACAGAATGAACAGAAAGAGGAGTTGGCTCGATCTGCCTCGCGAAATAAAGGGATCTCCAAAAAGCCATCAGAAAAGATTTCTGCCGCACATGGAGAGACGGGGATAGAGTCTGTATTGAGTCAAGCCCGCGGGTTCGCGTCGGGCTCTGTTTCAAGTGGTGATGGCGGCGGCAATGGGGGTGGCAACGGGGGCGGCAATGGCGGAGGACCTCCCGGCGGCGAGCCTCCTGGCGGAGGACCTCCCGGCGGCAGGCCTCCTGGCGGAGGACCTCCCGGCGGCGGGCCTCCTGGCCGTAACCCTTAATTGCATGATATTTGCTAAAAAGGGCATCCGAGCGTCCGAGGAGTCGGTGGATCAAGGTTGCTTACAACCATTTGACATTTCTGAATTTTTTCGATATCTACTCACAACTTCATGACGTTTTGCTGCTTTTTGAACCTGGCAGGCTGATCAATTTGTTGTCTGGGCCCAAAAATAGACATAGATTTTTGGGTAAACTGGCTAGAGATTTTCAATCTCTATTTTTCGACCGTGACAAGAAATTGACCAGTTTGCCCATAAGCTGGGGGACTGGAAAATGCCGGTTGATTCTTCTCAATGGGCCGAATTTGAGGCCTTCATTGATTATTCGTTTCAAAACCGATCTCTCCTCATCCAGGCAATGACCCATAAATCGTTTGCCCATGAAGAGAGCCGCCTCCAATCTAAAAAATCGCTCCGGGACAATGAGCGGCTGGAGTTTTTGGGGGACGCGGTTCTCAGCCTCTGTATCAGTTCTCTTCTCATGGAACAGCATGCAGAGAGGGGGGAGGGGGAACTTTCACGGAGGAGGGCGGCGCTCGTCAATGCTTCTGCGCTAGCTGAGATTGCAAAGAGACTTCGGATTGAGCATTACATTCGACTCGGGAGGGGAGAAGAGGAGAGCAGGGGGCGGAGCAAGAACTCGATTCTCGCAGATGCCTATGAAGCCTTGCTTGGAGCTATTTTTTGCGACGGGGGATATGAAGCCGCCTATGCGCAGGTCCTTCGTCATTTTGAATCGATCCTCGATTCCAACGCCAACTTCGAAAAACTGACCTCACTCCACCGCGATTACAAGACAGAGCTCCAGGAAGCAGTCCAATCGATCGGCTGGCCTCTGCCCGTTTATCGGACAATTGCCAAAGAGGGGCCTGATCATGACCGCATTTTTACTGTGGCGCTCACCGTTGGGGAAAAAGAGGGGATGATCGGCCGCGGAAAAAGCAAGAAAGTCGCTGAGCAGGAAGCGGCGAGAGCGGCGTTAGCCTCGTGGATCGGAGCGCACTCATGAGCGCTACAGCCCAAAAAAGCGGCTTTGTGGCGATTGTGGGGCTCCCCAATACGGGCAAATCGACGCTCTTTAATGCGGTCATGGGACAGAAGCTGGCGATTGTCAGCCCAAAGCCGCAGACAACGCGCTACCGCCTGACCGGTGTTCTCACGACAGACGAAGGGCAGATGGCTTTGGTGGATCTGCCGGGGCTTTTCAAGCCAAAATCTCATTTTCAGGAAAAGATGATCGGTCGAAGCTTGGAGGCGCTCGAAGGGGCGGACGTCGTCTGGTATGTGCGAGACCTCGATGATGAGCCGCTGAGCGATGTTGAGTTTTCATTTGGGAGACGAAGCGAAGTCCTGCGAGATCTCCAAAGAGAGAAAAAACTGATCATCGTCATCAATAAAGTGGACACCCTTGCCAGAGAGAAGCTCCTTCCATACATTGACGCATTGCAGCAGTCTCTTCTTCCGCACGAGGAGGCCCCCATTCCGCCAATTGTTCCGCTGAGCGCAAGGCGGCCGAGTGACAAGGGGACCTTGCGCCTTCTGCAGGAAACGTGGGCTCTGCTCCCTGATGGCCCTTTAGTTTATCCGAAAGAGACGCGGACGGACCGGAACACCGAATTCTTTGCCTCTGAATTTGTGAGAGAGCAGGTCTTTCGCCTGATCCGCAAAGAGATCCCCTACGGCATCGGCGTGACGATCGATCACGTCGAGGCGGCGAAAAAGCGGAAGCGGGAAAAACAGCGCTTCTGGGCCACCATCTGTGTCTCCAAGGAGACCCACAAAGGGATCCTCATTGGCGATGGAGGAAAGATGCTTAAGCAGATTGGCACAAAGGCGAGACAGAATCTGATGGGATTGCTTCGCACGCGCTGTGAACTCTTTCTCCATGTGGCGGTGAAGCCGGAGTGGCATCGCCATGACGAGCTTGCGACTCCAGGGGAGCGGCGAGGATGAAAAGAGAACCAAAATCCTCCACCTACCTTCAGTGCAACAGCCGCAGATCCACCAGCGACGAGGCGTATGGAGCACCACACGGAATGAAAAGTTGCACCCATGTGGTGCGGAATCGAGCGAGGACTCAGAGCGAAAAAGTTGCGCGCACAGCTGAAGAGCGCGTCCGAGCGTCCGAGGAGTCGGTGGATCAAGGAGAACTGCCGACCGTTGTCTTAATCGGCCGCCCCAATGTGGGGAAATCGAGCCTCTTCAATGCCCTCCTTGGGCAGAAGCGGGCGATTGTTCACGAGAGGCCAGGAGTGACCCGGGATTGGCTGGAAGGCACGTGTGAGCGCGATACATTCTCCTGCCGCCTGATCGATACGGGTGGGATTGAAGAAGATTTCAAAGAGGAGAGCGGACAGAAAGTCAAAGAGGCGGAAAAGCGAGCCGCAATGCGAGAGGGGGTCTTTTCTCAGACAATGTCAGCCCTTGAGTTCGCAGATGTTGTCATCCTGGTGGTCGATGCCAAAGAGGGAATTCACCCGGCAGACCGGGAGATTCTCGATAGGGTCCGGAGAAACGGCGATTCCAAGCCGCTCCTTTGCGCCGTCAATAAGGCGGACACAGAGCGTCTCATGAACCAGGGGGCGGAATTTTATCAACTCGGCGTCGAGACAGTTTTTGTGACCGCCGCACACCGGCGCGGCCTGGAGGAACTTTTGGGAGCGGTTCAACGCGTCTATCGAGAATCACAGTCTCACTCTTTTTCTTCGAGCGGGGGCGCTTCAGTTCTTCTTCGAGCGAGGGGCGAAGCCCCGAGTCGAGAAGCTCCATCACATTTCCTCGGCCGTCCCCCTGTGGTGGTCATCCTGGGTCGCCCGAATGTTGGAAAGTCGACGATCCTCAACAAAATTCTTGGAGAGAACCGCTCGCTCGTCTCCGATCAACCCGGAACGACACGGGACTCCATTTTCGCCGACGTGGCGCGAAGCGGGAAGAGTTACCGCTTTGTGGATACGGCTGGCCTGCGCCGCAAAGCGCGCATTACAGACCAAGTGGAGACCCTGTCTGCAGGCTCTGCGATTCGCGTCCTTGAGCAGGCGGATGTCGCTATTCTCCTCCTCGACAGCACAGAACAGGATGAATTTGATCCGATCACAGAACAGGAGCTGAGGCTCGCCTCCCTGGCTCAGCGGTGCGGTGTGGGTCTCATCTTCGCCTTCAACAAATGGGATGTCATTGAACGGAGAGAAAAGGAATTTGAGCGCCGCGTCGAAGCACTCGCCGCTTTTACACCGAACTACGCCCATGTTCCGATCGTCTCTCTCTCAGGAAAAACAGGGCTCCGGGTGGAGAAGCTCTTTGAGAAGATCGATCTGGTAGCAACAGAGCGCAACAAGCGGATCTCAACCGGAGAGCTCAACAAGATCCTGCAGTTTGATCTTGAGCGTTTCCCGGGAAGAGTCTCTGGAAAATCGATTCGTGCCCCCTACCTTGTCCAGGTGGGGGTCAATCCTCCCCAATTCGCCTGTTTTGCAAAGGGGCCTTCTGCCCGCTCTCAGCAACTCAGGCGCTTCTTAGACTCCGCTGTCCGGACGCACTGGGGGTTTTCCGGAGCTCCCATCCAATGGATCTTTAAAGCGGCTTCTAAGGCGAGGGTTGACCAAGATTTTTCCCAGCCACTTGAGAATCTTAAAAAAAAGGAGGAGGCGGGTCGTTGAGCTTTGTCCGAAGAAATCTTAGCGACTTTTCTCTGAAGAGCTTGTTTCAGATGAGTTCGCGCAAATCGCTCTATCAGTTTACTGCTGTCCGGGTCGGAGCAGTGCGTAAAAATCTAAAAGCCTGAAATTACGCCGTGGTATCAGAAGGGGATCTTCTTTGTCACACGGATGGCCGACTGTAATATGAGGATATTGTAAGAATTGCCCATCTTGGTTCATCATTAGCAATATGTTACAGGATGGACTCATGAAGCAACTCAAACAAGAGAAAACAGACTCCTCCATCTCCCTCTTCCTCCGTTTTCTCAAATTCGGCTTCTTGGCCTGGGGGGGGCCAGTTGCCCAGATTGCCACGGTGAAGCAGGAGCTGGTCGAAGAGGAAAAGTGGATCTCGCGAGAGAAATTTAACCGTGTTCTCTCTATTTATCAGGTATTGCCGGGTCCGGAGGCACACGAACTTTGTGTCTATTTTGGGATGCTCCGACATGGGAGATGGGGAGGGTTTCTAGCAGGTCTTGGATTCATGCTCCCCGGATTTCTATTGATGCTTCTCTTCTCCTGGCTCTATGTGCAATTTGGACTCCACTCACCCATGGTTGCAGGGCTCTTTTTGGGGTGTCAGCCCGCGGTTGTTGCACTGATTGTGCGAGCGATTCATCGCCTCGGTGAGCATGCCTTCTCGGATCGATGGTTAATCGGGATTTCAGGGGCCGTCTTTATTGCCGCGATTTGTAAACTCTCCTTCGCCCTCTCTCTTTCTTTGGGGGGTCTCGCCTATTTTCTGAAGCAGAAAAAGGGTGCCGCGGCCATTGCCTCTCTCCCCTTAATCGTGATGGTCATCTTGGGGGTCGCCTTCTTTTTTTATGGTCGCTCTGCAACGGAGGGGATCATCGAGAGAGGCTATAACCTCCACTCCCCATCTCTCCTTGCACTCTTTGGTTATGGTCTGCGAACAGGCTTACTCACCTTCGGGGGGGCTTATACAGCGATCTCTTTTCTGCAGAAAGATGCGGTTTTGGTGGGGCAATGGATGACTAACGCTCAGTTTTTAGATGGGATCGCTCTATCGGGGATTCTCCCCGCCCCACTGATTATCTTTGCCACCTTCGTCGGCTATCTGGGGATGGGGATTTTTGGGGGGATAGTCATGACCGCCGGAATTTTCCTCCCGGCCTTCTCCTTTTCTCTCATCGGACACAAATACATTGAAAAGACAGTGGAAAACAGGCGCATCCACTCTTTCCTGGATGGAGTGATGGCTGGGGTGGTCGGGATCATTAGCGCCACTGCTGTTGAACTGATGCGTAGTACACTCGTGTCGAGTATAAGCATCATCCTCTTCGCACTCTCACTCTTCATCTTGTATTACTGGCGGTCAAAGGTGACTGTCGTCTTCGTCATTCTTGGCGCGGCGATCATGGGACTCTTGCTGAGATAGAATCTTCTCCGATCATCAAGTTCTCTCTTCCTCCCGGAAAATAGGGCTTGCTCTTGGAAGCACAGCTCTTATTAGTCTCCTGAGTCATTAGTCGTTCAAGAAGTATCTATTTTCGTTTCACGCACTCGTTCATATGCTTCTTGGCGTGTAATGTTTGGGAACTTCTCTCTATACTTCTTGTCTTCTTCTTCCATCCACTTCTGAACCTCGGGATCAGTTTCATCAATTTCAGGAAGATCCTTGAGATCTGGAGCGACTTGAATGACTTCTCCATTGAGGAGAATGGTGTCACTTAAATCATCGCTTTCCAAATCGCCTATAGTATTGGCGTGAGACGATTTTTGCAAACCAAGCTCTGGTTTGGCGCTCTTTCTCTTTTGATTTTGTGTAGTAACCATTTTCTTCTTTGCTCTCCGCATGTTTCGCTCCTTTCCCTTTAGGATTCTGATTCGTTAGGAGGCCTTTTTCTCGATTATTTAAGAATCTTCAAAAAAGGAGAAGGGGGTAAAATCCAGATTCCCTGGTGTTCTCCAATTTGCAGGAGGTGGTGGTCGCCGCTGACAATATAATGGGCAGAACCCTCCAACGCCGCCGCAATATATTTATTGTCTGCCGGATCACCCGTAACCACATTTACCGCCAGATTTCCTCTGACGATCGTCGCGAGCATCCCAATCGACAAGACCCAGCTCTTTACTTCATCTGGACCCGCTTTCAAATACTTACGGATCTTTGGATAAAAAAGAACGACTTCGATTTCACGCAGAATTGACGGCGAGACAATCAACTCAAAGTCATGCTGGTCGACAAATCGCCGCAAAATTCTTCCGGGAGGACCTTCAGGACAAATCAACGCACTGACATAGATATTGGCATCCAGAACGGCACGCATAAGAGCCTATTTTCGCTTTCTGGTTCGATGTTTTGCTTCGTCAGCAAGTCGCTGAGCTTTTTCCGGAGAAATCTTAGCGACCTTTCGCTGAAGGGCTTGTTTAAGGTGAATCCGCGCAAACCGCTCCATCTGTTCCAGCTTTTCCACGGGTACCATTGCGGCAAGAGGCTTTCCCTTTCTCTCCACAATGAATTGGTCATGACGAAGCGCTACGCGGTTGAGCAGATCGCCTAGTTTTTTTCTGATTTCCAATGTAGAAACTGTCTCAATCATAATCGCATTTCCATTGAGGATATTTACTATAACAACTATTATAGTTGATACATTTGTAATAGTCAATTGCCGGTGATTGGAATCAGAAGATGAGGCTATAATTATTTATAGACATCTCTCCGGTGGCCAATTTTGAGCACAAGTATCATCAGTTTCTGATGTTCGATTTCATAGATAACGCGAAAGTGACCAATACGAATGCGGTAGCTCTTCTCTGTCCCTGCTAATTTACGGCAGCCTGGAGGATATGGGTTACTGGAGAGTTCCCCGACTGTCGTGAGTATTCGCGCAACCTCTTTTTTTGGCAGTTTCTTTAACATGCTCTCTGAAGTCGCATTGAAGAAAATTTCAAATCTTGCCATCTTGTCTCAAATCCTTGAGAATCTCGCTGAGCGGCCGGAACTTTTCTTTGCGAAGAGTTTTGAGATCGGCAAGATCTTCCATCTCTTCAAGCTTTTCCAGGATAGCATCTTCGATGAAGCGATTGATTTTAAGACCACGTGCCTTACAGATACTAGCAAGAGCTTTCTTCACTTGAAGGTCGATTCTCGTCGCGAGTTGAGCAGTAGCCATAA
>JACQJE010000107.1 GCA_016205125.1 Deltaproteobacteria bacterium
CCACATAGTAGATGGTGGAAAGAGAAATGACCAGTCCTACAAATGGCCAGAAGAAGTGCTGTTCGCTCAGCAGCAGAAAAAATTCTCCAAGGGCAAGAGAAGGTCTTCCCGCCATCCTGAAGCCGAAAGAGAGAACGAGATAAGTTGCAGACAGACTCGAAAGAGTGAGAACTAAGATATCTGTTGCATAAGCAATCCAAAAAGCGATTGAGCTTCTTGCCATTACAGAAAACTTTCTTGTTTGCGGCATCGGATTTTCCTTTTTCTGATGATTCAAAGTTTGCATATCCAGCTCTAACCCAATCCCATCAGATAGTGCAAGGAGTCTGTTCCCTTCGAGAACCGGTTCTGCTGGTGGGAGATCAGAATCCTTCTCCCGACACTTGGTCATGACCTCTACATGCTGGATATATTTACGGCGCTGGGCAACAGCGGGCTCTTCAGGGGAATCGGGGGTCCGAAGAAAATTTGGAACTTCCGGGATATGGGATACGGCCAAAGAGTGTCCCCTCCACAAGCTAAAATAGATCAATACATCCGATAGCTTATAGTGGAAGAGTGATTTCGTCAACCCACAGGGTTGATCTGGAAAAGATGAAGTGATAGATTCTAATGATCCATTTCTAACGATAAGGAGTGAGAAGATGAAATTCTCATCGAAGCTAAGGGTTTTTTTGTGGGTGGCTATCGTTGCCTCCTCGCCTGGTCATTTTGCTATTGCAGGCACGCCAGATGCGGGAGATTTTGTTTCCATTCCCGCTGGGACTTTTATGATGGGGAGCCCTGAAGATGAGGACAGTAGGTGGAGTGACGAGAAGTTCCATCGGGTGGAGATTACGAAAAGCTTTGAAATCGCCAGGACAGAGGTGACTCAGTTTCAGTGGTTTTTAGTCATGGGAAGCAACCCTTCCCGGTTCAGCAAGCAGGAAAACTGTCCGGCGGAGCATCAGGTCATCACTGACCTCAATGGCAATGACACTTCTCTCTGCCCGAATCATCCCGTTGAACACGTTTCCTGGGATGATGTGCAGAGCTTTTTAGCGAAGCTCAATGTACTGAAAGTGGGAGAAGGTTATACCTATCGCCTTCCGACAGAGGCGGAGTGGGAGTATGCGGCTCGCGGGAGGACGGCGTCTGGAGAAGTTCAGCAAGGAGCCTATACGTTTGGGAATGACTCAAGCCTTTTGCCGAACTATGGATGGTATCGTGAGAACTTTTCTGGTCAGACGCATGCTGTGGGTCAGAGGAGAGCGAACTCCTACGGTCTCTTTGATGTCCATGGGAATGTCTGGGAGTGGTGTCAAGACTGGTATAACGGTGATTATGATCAATCGGGAAAAAGAGAAAAATTGTCGGATGGGAGTGAAGGTTTCAAAGATCCGCAGGGGTCCGAATCAGGCTCGGCCCGCGTTCTCCGTGGCGGCGGTTGGTACTGCTACCCGGGGTACCTGCGGTCGGCTGCCCGCCGCAACCGCGGGCCCGGTTACCGCAATGACTACGTTGGCCTTCGTGTTGTGAGAACTCACCCTTGACCCTCTTCTTACCCTTTATCCCTTTGCCATTTTAGAGCCGTCAGGGGCGCGTCTTTCAGCGCCCCAAGACGGCTCACGTCTTTGGAACTCTCAGATTGTCAGAGAAAAGCGCGTTTCCAAATCAACCACCTACACCTTCACCTGTGTAGCCATGATCCGCCAGCAACGAGGCGTATGGAGCGCCACACGGGATGAAAAGTTGCACCCATGTGGTGCGGAATCGAGCGAGGACTCAGAACGAAAAAGTTGCGCGCACAGATGAAGAGCGCGCTCGATCGTCCGAGGAGTCGGCGGATCTGCGGTTATCGCACTGTAGGTAGGTGGGGGATTTTGGAAAGATCCAACGGTTGTTTTTCAAATTGACTTATGTTATGATAGACATATGTTTATATAGACATAAATTGTGAGATCAGCATGGGACGCGCAACATTAAGGTATCACCAGAAAGTCAAACTGATTCACTCAAGAAATGCGACTGTTGCTGTGGCTGAGCTCAAAATTTTTGAGGTTCCAAGAAATAGCGATTATCCAGAAGGGCTGAAATATTCTCTATTTTTGGTTCTTCAGGGAAATGGAGAAGGTCTTGTCGGCTTTGATAACCACAAACCAAAAGGTCCTCACCTTCACCTAAGACGGAAGGAGAAAACTTATCAGTTTCGAGGAACAGACGCATTGATAGAAGATTTCTGGGATCTCGTAAGAAAGGAGGGTTTTTAGTATGAACAAGCGCAAAGTCAAAATTATTGTCCGCTCCCTGTCTGAAATTTCAAAAGAGTGGAAGCAGGCTCTTAAAGGGAAAAAGGTTTCTGTTCAGAAGGATAATGTGATCATTGTTACGCCAGAGACAGCTGCGCGGCTATTTGCAAAGACGCGGCTTGAGGTTTTAAAGGTGATCCTTTCTGAGATGCCAAAATCGATTAATGAGATCGCAAGGATCACGGGGAGAGATTTCAAAGCGGTCTACGCCGATGTGCGGCTTTTATATGATATTGGATTGATCGATCTGAAAGAGGGATCAAGGACAAGTCTGAAACCTGTGGCGAAATTCTCTGACATCGAGCTGGATCTCGCCGCATAAGCCTCTAATCCTTGGTGGGGCAGCGTCTGGCAGCTTTTCAGCGAAAGCCGCTGCGGCCCTTCGCACATGTGGGGGCAATGTCGCAACCTCCAGTCTTGAGTTTTGTTCAGGAGTGCGCGTAAAATAAGAGTAGTCATTGTATAGTTGACAACTGAGCATCCTATGAGGCTTCTCTTATGAAAGATTGGAGAATTACAAAGAGCAAGGTAAAGGCGGCTGTCAAGAGAATTATTGAGGTGAGTCGGCCTCGAAGGGTCTTTTTATTTGGGTCTTACGTTCAGGGTACTCAAAATATCAATAGCGATGTCGATATTCTTGTTGTCGTAGGAGATACCATTGCGAATTGTCGTAAAGAAGGGGTGCGTATCCGAAAGGCCCTCGGCGATATTTCAATGCCGATGGATATTCTTGTAGTTCGCTATAGAGATTTCAAGAAATTGGCTCATATTCCCGGTCTGATTTATGAGACGATTGTGAAAGAAGGCAAGGTGGTTTATGAAGCGGCCGCCTAATCGCTTTCCTCCAGGTACTCCGGCAGAGTGGCTCCGACACGCAATGAATGACCTTGCGTTCTC
>JACQJE010000108.1 GCA_016205125.1 Deltaproteobacteria bacterium
CGTGAAAAGAGCCATCTTGCACCATGGGGATACTCTCCTGTTAGGGGATACGGAATTGCGTTTCTATTTCCTTTTTTCGGATGAGAAAAGAGCTCTTGGAGAGGTGTCAGCCTTGCTGGCAGATCAGTGGATGAAACTTCGTTTTGCGCCCGGAACGACCGAAAGAAAGATCGAAGAGCTTCTGGTCAACGAGTTAAAAAGTTTGAAGAGAGGATCGGATTGAATTTACCTCCGGAAAAATTGCATCTTACTACTTCTAAAGAGGGGGTTCATCTTGCCGTTGTGGAACAGGGCGAGGGAAAGCCGCTCGTTTTTTGCTACGGGGCGACATGCGGCCGCTTCCATTGGAAATACCAACTCCAGCATTTTTCTCGTCACTATCAAACGATTGTTGTCGATTACCGGGGTCACAATTTATCTTCGATGCCTTCAGATTATGAAAAACTGACCATAAAAGGGTGCGCGGCTGATGTGTTGGCAGGGCTCGATGCCCTTGGCATTGAGCGCGCCGTTTTTTGCGGACACAGCATCGGCGTGAATGTGCTGCTGACTCTCAATGCGATGGCAAAAGAGCGTGTTGCCGGACTCATCCTCGTCTGCGGCTCTCATCACAACCCCTTTCAGATTATGTTCAATACCGAACTCTCCCAAGTTGGATTTGAACTGTTGAAAGCGGCCTATATTTACACGCCGGGTTTTTTTCATAAGGCTTGGAAACGGTTTGTTCCAGCTCAATTTTCTCATTTCCTGGTTTCTCTTTTAGGGTACAACAAGAATCTTGTGCGAAAGTCGGATGTGCAAATGTATGTGGAAGGAGTTGCAAAGCATCATCCTGCCACGATGCTCTATCTGTTACAGGATATGAGCCAGTTCAAGGGAGAGCCGCTTTTCCATCAGATTGATGCCCCCGTATTGATGATTGCAGGGAGCAAAGATCTTGTGACCCCGGTGAGAATTCAGAGAACGATGTGCGAAAAGATCCCCCACGCCGAATATTTTGAAGTCCCTCTCGGAAGCCATGTGGTCCAGTACGACATGCCCGATGTCATCAACCTCCGAATTGAGAAATTCCTTCGGGACATCGCTTGGTAGTTAAAGATCGATGACCATCGGCAGGACGATTGGACTCTGATCAAATTGCTGACGGAAGAAGCGTCGCAGTGCGAGGCGGATATTTTCCTGGACATTCGCGTCTGATTCCTGAATGTCGATTTTCTTTGCTTCCTCGATCACCAGTTCTTTTGCCTCCTTCATGACATTGGACATCTGATGTTCCAGGACAAATCCCTGAGAGAAGATATCGGGGCCCCCCACGATCTCCCCTGTCTGCCCGTTGCGAATCAGGACGACGTAGACAATCCCTGTTTCGGAGAGCTGACGTCTCTGCTTGATGAGAGGATGTCCAAGTTTTCCGATCACTGAGCCATCGACAAAAATTCGTTCGAAGTCATAGTGATCGACAATCTGAGCCCCTTCTTTGGAAAATTCGATGATATCGCCATCTGTGATGACATGGATATTGGAGGAACGAACACCGCAGAATTCGGCGAGTCTGGAATGTTTCACGAGGTGCCTGTAGTGACCATGGATCGGGATGAAGTAAGAGGGCTTGGTGAGTTGAAGCATCATCTTCAATTCCTCTTCGTAAGCATGCCCGGAGGCATGAATATTGGAAATCTTTTCATATACGACGTCTGCGCCCCGCCGGTAGAGGTTATCAATGAGCGTGCTGATTGCCCGTTCGTTTCCGGGGATTGATTTGGATGAGAGGATGACAACGTCTCCCTTTTTGATGACAACGTCCCGATGTTCCCCTCTTGCCATCCTGACCAGAGCTGATCTGGGCTCTCCCTGGGATCCTGTGGTGATGATGAGAATTTCATGATCCGGGTATTTTTTCACATTTTCCAGAGGAATGAGATCTTCGTTGTCGATAAAGAGGTGTCCTTGGTCGCGGGCGATGCGGGTTGTAGTGAACATGCTTCGTCCATCAAAAGAGATTTTCCGGTCGACTTTTTTTGCGAGATTCACGAACTGCTGAATGCGCTGAACGTTGGAAGCAAAGACTGAAACGATGATGCGGCCGCGGTTCTGGTGGAAAATTCTCTCCAGTTCTTCGAGAATCTCATATTCGGACGTGCTAAATCCACTCCTCTCTACGTTAGTGGAGTCGGAGAGGAGGAGAAAGACCCCCTCTTTTCCGTAGCTGGCGAAACGATCCAAATTGACCGTTTCACCCCCTACCGGAAAGGGATCGAGTTTAAAATCGCCTGTGTGAATGAGGGTGCCGAGCGGTGTATGAATGCCGAGTGAAAAGGCGTCTACAATACTGTGCCGGACTTTGATGAAGTCGATTTTAAACTTTCCGAGTTTGATACTCTCTTCCTCTTCAATCATCTTCATCCTGGAAGGAGAGAGATTGTGCTCCTTGAATTTCTCCGAGAGGAGTCCGTGGGCGAATCTTGGCGCGTAGATTGGAATGTTAAACTCTTTGAGCAAAAAAGGGACCCCTCCGATGTGATCCTCGTGTCCGTGAGTAATAATAAGACCGCTGATCTCCTTCTTTGTTTCGCGCAAGTATGAAAAGTCTGGAAGGAGATAGTCGATCCCATAGAGGGAGGAGTCGGGGAACATCACACCACAGTCGACAATGAAAAGCTCTTTTTCACTTTCATAGATCATCATGTTCATTCCGATCTCCCCCAAACCGCCGAGGGGGATTAGGCGAAGTGTGAAGTTCATTTGCGTTTTGCCTCATGATTTGCGAGAAATTCTCTGGCCCAAAGAACGCCTCTATTGCCAGAGGGGTTTTTTTTTGCAATTTCTACGATTCTCCGGCTCAAATCGGCTGTTTTATCCAGAAGTGGAAGAGAGAGGTTCTCCTGATGCAGATAGAAGTGCTCATAATAGGGTTCACCGGCGGTGAGACGCGGCGGAAGATCCCGGATGAGTTCGGCAAGGAGAAGGTGGGTCTGCGCAAAGATATGGATTGTCTTGATCTGCTCATCCACCGCAAGCTCTTTCAGGAGGGGTTCGTAGAGGGTCAAAAGATGCCGCAATCGCTCTATTCTCCGCTTTGCTGAAGTTAAAGGGGCCTTGTCACTAATGAGAGGAGTTGTCAGAGGCTTGAGGAGGCCAGGGAGTGAGCGCGCGCTGCGAACCTCCGCTGAAGAATAGAGTAAGCCTGATGAAAGATTCAGGAGGATGGCGGCGACAAGAGTTGTGAGGGGTAGGCGCATCATTGTCGGACAGGGATGGTCAGGATCTGACCGACTCGAATATGGTGTATATTATGGAGCGCATTGGCGTCGATGATGTCTGAAATGCTTGTATTATAGCGTCTGGCGATGACGGAGAGAGTGTCGCCGCGGCTGACCGTATGAAAATTCTTGCCCTGTTGTTTGGCATACTTCTCTTTTTCTGGAATTTTGGCATAACTTTCAAGAAACGCAGAGCGCGTTCCTGCAGGGAAGCGAATGGGGTAATTTCTTGGGACGCGGAGATGTCCTTTCAGTACAGATGTCGTGAATGCGGGGTTCAATTCCGCGAGCGCCATCTTATCGATGCCGGCATGTCTGGAAAGTGTTTCAATGGAGAGGTAGCGATCGAGGGTGACGACATCAAATGTAGGCGGCGAGTCAGTCTCGACCTCCCCGAAATATTTCTCTTTATCTGCTTCGACTTCAAGCGCGGCTAGAAATTCGGCATAGAAATTTTTTGAAGCAAAACCAAACCGCCGGCCGCTGTATTGCCTGATGATAGCTGGAAGATCGGCGGTATTGCACTCCTCAACCGCGCGGAGCATTCCCGCTGTGCCATGATTATAAGCGGTAACGGCGAGAGGCCAGGATCCAAGGATCTCATAATTTTTTTTGAGGAGCTTGGCCGCGCCTCTGGTGCTTTCAAGCGGATCGCGTCGTTCGTCAATTGCTTCGTCTATGCGAAGAAAAAGCTTTCCTGTAGAACGCATAAATTGCCAGATTCCTGACGCACCGACTCTCGAATGCGCGCGAATGTGAAAGCTCGATTCGATAAAGGGGAGTCGCGTCAATTCAATCGGAAGTCCCTCTTCCTGAAAAATTTGTTCCATTGTCCGCAGATACTTTCCCGACAATTTAATCCCGTTCATAAAATGGTCTCTCATTCCATATTGGGCCCGGATTCGATTGTGGAAATGAGCATGCAGAAATTTGTCCGGTTCTTTTATAGGGAGGAATAAGTTGAAAATGCGAAGTTCCTCAGAATCCAGCTGAGAAAGATCAAAATTGGCGGCCTTTGTCTTTTTCGCCAGGGAACGGAGGATGTAATGATATTTATTCTGGACCTGCTGAAAGCGGATTTTCAAAATACGGCGTCTTTTGTTCGAGCTTATATTTTCCCGACCCACTAAATCAGAAACATCGATCGCATCATAAATCAAAAAATAGTCTATATCGTGAAGGACAAGCTGTTTTGAATCGAACTTTGTAAAGATCTGCTTCCAAAATTCGACGCGGTCAGCCAGTTGCGGCGGCACTTCAAAGTCAGCGTTTTGCGGTGTGAGGGGGCGAAGAAGCCGCTTGAGAAAAGAAAAGCGTGAATCGGGGTGATTGGTTGTGACAGCTTTGTTCCCTTCCAGGAGATCTTCAAGAGCGGCTTTATCTCTCTCCGTGGGTCCATTGTCTAATTGATCGAGTTCATCTTCACCGTTGAGCTCTTCCAGTTCCTTTTCTTCCACGTCGGGAGGAACGGGAATCATCGCTTGTCCAGGCTCAGGTCTCTAGATAAGATAGAAAAGAGCAAAAAGAATCGTTCGATTTGCGCTCTTCATCCTGGCTCCTACTCCTTTAGGCAGTCCTCTCTCTACTCTTTTAATCGTCGAAAACGAGAAAGAGTTGAGCTGATGCGGTCGATGACCCGGGCTAAGTTGTAAGAGTCGCCTCTCGCATTGTTGACCATGGTCGAAAATGCGAGGAGTTCACCGCTCTCGGTGAAGAGATAACCGCTCAGGCAGCTTACACCATCGAGTGATCCTGTTTTTCCTCTGAGATATCCCTTAAATTGCGAACGGGACAGACGTTCGGAGAGAGTCCCCTCTTCTCCGGGGGCAGTGAGTGCCGCCATATAGAGAGTGCGGTAGGCAAAGCTGCGATTCATATATTCCAGGAGATGGACAATTTGACCGGGACTTAAGCTGTTTTCACGCGACATCCCCGATCCATTGATCAATTTCCAGGATCCTTTGAGGCCGACTTTTTCTCTGAGGAACTGATCGATGGCTTTTAATCCTTTTTCGTATGTGCCGGGGGATCCAAAGCGCTGAGCCCCTATAGTCAGCAAGAGCTGATCCGCGATCATATTATTGCTGTAATGGTTGAGAGCTGAAAGAATGGCCGCAAGTGACTGAGAAGAGTGAGAGAGGAACAGGAGTGCTGATTTTGGGACCGTTCCCGCCAGAATTTTCCCTTTCACTTTGATGTTTTGCTGTTCCAGAAATAACCTGAAGTTGTATCCCGCGTATAAGGCAGGTTTCGTGATAGAGCGATAGTACACTTCTTCTTTGTTGTCGATGGGAAGCGATCCGGAGATCAAAAGCAGATCACCGTTATGACCCGGCATGCGGGATACAGCGATGGAATTTCCCTTCTTTTTCTTTTGCCCGCGCGTTGTGAAAGCGCGATTTTCCACCCGGATGTATTCTGATGGCGGATCGACAAAGAGAAGGGGTGCTTCATTGATGGTTCCCGCCGGTTGAACATAGAGCGTCACCGTGTTGAAATTAAATGAGAGGGCGCCAGCGATGGCATCATGAGCGCGCCCTTCCCCCGCCATTTTCTCTTCCTCTGGCTGGGGGATGGAAAAAAAGGTATCGTCGACAATGAGATCGCCATCGACTTCTTTAATTTTTTTGCGCCTCAGAGCGTTCACTAAGGCCCATATATGTTCGGAGACGAGAAGGGGATCCCCCTCTCCCTTCAGGTAGAGATTCCCTTTCACGATTCCTTTCGCATCGGGGAGCGAATCTCCCCAGACTTCTGTTTTAAACCGATAGGTCGGACCGAGGATGTCGAGCGCAGCGGCTGTCGTGATCAGCTTGACTGTCGAGGCTGGCGTATAGGGTTGATCCGCATTATGTTCGAGAAGGACTTCACCTTTGTCCAGGGAAACAACTTTGACGCCGATCGATGAGAAGGGGAATTCTTCTGCGGTGATGATTGCGCGGATCTGTTTTCCGAGTTCCGCGGGTGAGAAAGCATCTTTGGAAATGTGGGGGGGGCGTGGAACAGCAAAAACCGGGCTTGTCATGCCAATAAGGATACCAAGCAACCCATATATTTTTACTGCGTTGACTCTCCGTAGCGAAGGCATTAAAGTCTCCCTCCTGGAATAAGTGTTCCTCCAAAAATGACATTCGAGGTTTGAGATCGATGAAATGCGCTAAAAAACTCACTTTTCTTATTTTTTTCTTTCTCCTGGGTTTCTCACATCTAAGCTGTAAAGGGAAGATAACGTCCCCATCAGACGATTCCGGGTCTGGTCATCCCCTTGTGGTTGCCATCGAAATGGAACCGCATCATCTCGATCCCCGTTTTGCGACGGATGCCTATTCCCAGCGCATTGGGGAACTCCTTTACAGCAGTCTTGTGCGAGTGGATGGTGCAGGCCAGATCGTCCCCGATCTCGCGGAGCGCTGGGAGGGGGTTGGAGCGAGAGAATTTACCTTTGTGCTGCGGCAGAATGTCTCCTTTCACAACGATGCCCCTTTTTCCGCTGACGATGTCCAATATACTTTTAAGACTTTACTCGATGAAAAGTACAATTCACCTTTGCGAGCGGCCTTCCAGGATATTTCAGAAATCGATTCTATCAGTCAGTATACCATCAAGTTTACCCTTCGACAACCAAACGCGGCGTTTCTGACGAGTCTGGCGGCCGCACGCATCGTGCCCAAATGCCGCACCTGTGAGGCGGGCGAGGATTGGGTCAAGTCTGGAGAGCCTGCTCCGGGGACAGGCCCGTATCTCTTGAAAATGAGGGATTCGCAGGAGATTCGTCTTGAAGGATTTCCAAACTATTTTGGAGGAGCCCCCCGCCAGAAAGAGATCATCTTTCGCATTGTCAGGGACGACAATACGAGGTTTCTGAAGTTCAAAGTGGGGGAGGTCGATTTCCTGCAAAACGCCCTTCCCGCCCATTACGTTCTGCAGCTTAAAGAAGAGAACCGCTATCGTTTTCAGACAGTTCCCGGGACAAATTATGAATATTTGGGATTCAATATGTCCAATCCCCTCTTAAAGGACCGCAGATTGCGTCAGGCGATCGCTTATGGGATTGACCGGGATGCGATCATGCAGCATGTTTACAAAGGAATGGCGACTCTCTCGACAGGACTCCTTCCCCCCAATAATCCCTATTACAATGCTCAGGTGGTTCGTTATCTTCACAATCCGGAAAGAGCGCGGAAATTGCTCGACGAGGCTGGGTTCAAAGATCCGGATGGGAAGGGTCCAAAGCCCCGCCTCACCCTCTCTCTACTCACCTCCACCAACAATGACACCGTGCAAATTGCGCGCATCATCCGCCATCAGCTTCAGCAAATTGGGATCGAAGTGACTCAGGAATCGCGGGAGTGGGGGACTTTTTTCTCTGACATTCAGCAGGGAAAATTTCAGCTCTTCGTCATGAGATGGGTCGGCATTACGGATCCGGATCTCTACCATGACATCTTTCATTCTGCTCAGCTTCCGCCGGGCCGAAACCGCGGCCGGTATGCGAATCCCGACATCGATCGCCTTGTGGAAATGGGTCGTCAGGAGGGGGATCCGAAGAAGCGAAAGCCCATTTATGACCGCATTCAGGCGATTGTTTCTGAGGATTTGCCCTACGTCAGCCTCTGGCATGTTCAAAATGTGGTTCTTTCACAGCCGCATATCGAGAACTTCGAACCCGCTTCCACAGGGAGCTTCTTCGCCCTTGCTTCGGTCTCTACCCGGCGACAGAAATAAGGGCTACCGCTTTGTGACTGTGATTTTTGATAGTTATCCAAAAAATAGACTGGGTTTTTTGACAAGGCTATAAAATCACGGTATCGTGGAACTGATGGAACTCAAGAGGCATATCACCGAACAAGTTCAGCAAGACTTGGGGAGAAAAATGGTTTTCATTGGAGGTCCCCGCCAAGTTGGCAAAACACATTTCGCAATCCATCTCCGCCCTCAGGAAGAATTCGAATATTACAATTGGGATAGCGACGAAGGGAGGGGAGCGATTCTGTCGAAGGAGTTTTCCAATAAGCCGCTCATTATTTTAGATGAAATTCATAAGTATCGAAGATGGCGCAATTACCTGAAAGGAATGTTCGACGCTATCCGGGCGGGTTCCGCACCGATGCGTGAAATTCTGGTGACCGGGAGCGCTCGGCTCGATTTTTATCGGTTTGGAGGCGATTCTCTCCAGGGAAGATATCACTATATCCGGCTTCTTCCCCTGAGTTTCAATGAAGTCAAGGGGAAATCGCAAGGAGACCTTGAAACGCTCTTTCGGTTCGGCGGGTTTCCGGAGCCCTTTCTGCTTCAGTCCGAAGTCGAAACAAAGCGGTGGAATCGGGAATACCGCTCCCGTTTTGTCCGCGAAGACTTAAGGGATTTGGAACGGGTTCAGGACCTTGGCGCTTTAGAGCTGCTTCTTGGCCGGCTTCCGGATTGCGTCGGGAGCCCTCTTTCACTCAACTCGCTTCGTGAGGATCTTCAGGTGGCGCACCGGACGATCGCGAATTGGGTCAACATCCTGGAGAGACTCTATTCGATTTTTCGTGTCCCCCCCCTCAGAGGCCCGAAGATTAGAGCGGTCAAGAAAGAACAGAAAGCATATTTTTATAACTGGACCTTTGTACCAAATGACTCATTTCGATTTGAAAATTTAATCGCGGTTCACTTGCTCAAATATGTCTATTGGATGCAAGACAGCCAAGGGGAGGAGATGGAACTCCGTTTCTTTCGCGATTCGGACGGAAGGGAGGTCGATTTCGTGATGGTTCGCGATTCCAAGCCTGAACTTATGGTGGAATGTAAATTGTCTCAGACGGATCTCTCGCCTGACTTGCAGTACCTTTCAAATAAATTTCCAAAGGCACGGGCGTTTCAGGTCCATCTCAGGGGTGAAAAGGATTATCAGACACCAAGTGGAATCAGGGTTTGCAGCGCGATCAAACTGCTTGAAGAATTCATTTAAATCAATAGGGTATTCGGACCCTGATCCACCGGATTTTGGTTAGCAAGAGTACCACCCAAGTCTATCCCTCAGACTCTAAAAAAATCGAGGCAAAAGGAGTAGATTTCCTCCTCTGGAGATATTCTGATCTGTTCCTTCACAGTTTGAATCTGCTCAATAAGAAGGGCTTTCATTTTTTCAACATCTTTTCTAGAAAGGCTGACTACAAACGAGTAATGCAAGTCTTCGTTGATTTGCTGATCAAGAGCATGCATTGCTCGAAGGCGCCAATTCATGTGATGTTTTGAAATCAGAGAAGAATCACTCCCCAGGTGAATTCTCTTTGTTCTGATCTGAAATTTATTTCCGTCATATTTGGCGAGTCCGCCAGATACTAAAAAATCCAAAACACTCGACACTAATCCAAGAGGCATGCCTATATAATCACTGATCGCCTCTTTCGTTTGAAATTGTGGAACGGAAAGCATCACATGGATTGCCGAGTAATACCATGCGCTGTAATAAATCGTTTGATTCCGCTCGGATAAATGTTCTTCAACATCCAATCGATTCTTGAGTACAAGCCGATCTCGACGGATTTTCTCTATTTGACGCAGAAAATAGGCTTGAAGCGTCTTAGTACCCGCTCGCGTATGTTGCACCAGCAGCAAAAAGAAG
>JACQJE010000109.1 GCA_016205125.1 Deltaproteobacteria bacterium
CATTTAGTCCCAGAGGTCTCGACGCGCTATCCTTATACAGTATTTAATGAGAGAGTTTTTCTCATGCACGACGTGATACTCTACGACTTTGGGGTCAAAAGATCGATCATCGACAGTTTGGTTCAACGCGGCTGTGCGGTCACCGTAGTGCCGCAGAACACGCCGGCTGAAGAGGTCCTTAAGAGGAACCCAAGCGGCGTCGTTCTCTCCAATGGCCCGGGAGATCCCGCAGTATTGGGAGAAATCGCGGATCAAGTGAAAGCTCTCATGGGGAAGGCTCCAATTCTTGGAATCTGTCTGGGACATCAGATTCTCGGTCTTGCTGTGGGAGCAAAAACCATCAAGCTCCCCTTCGGGCACCATGGCGTCAATCATCCTGTGCAGGATGTCGCAACTCAAAAGGTGGAAATCTCATCTCATAATCACGGATTCGCTGTCGCTGAAGAGACCCTTCCGAAATCTGTCCGGGCCACCCATCGAAGCCTTTATGACGGAACACTGGAAGGGATGTCAGATCCCGGTGAAAACTGGTTTTCTGTTCAATTTCACCCCGAAGCGGCACCCGGTCCTCACGATTCGCTCCATATCTTTGATCAGTTTTTCAGAATGATGGCAGAAAAAAACCCCCATCGAAGAGACGGGTAGAAGCATGCCAGCTCGACGCGACATTGAAAAAATTCTGCTGATCGGCTCAGGACCCATTGTGATTGGGCAGGCGTGCGAGTTCGATTATTCCGGAACACAGGCTTGTAAAGCGCTTCGTGAAGAGGGGTATTGTGTGATCCTCGTCAATAGCAATCCCGCTACGATCATGACAGACGAGGCGACCGCGGACATCACCTACATTGAACCTCTCACTCTGGAGAGTCTTGCCGCCATTATTGAAAAAGAGCGGCCTCATGCGCTCCTGCCGACAGTTGGCGGCCAAACGGCACTCAACCTGGCCCAACAGCTCGCGGAAGGGGGAGTGCTTGACGACTATGGTGTAGAACTCATCGGCGCGGACATCGATGTCATTCGCAAGGCGGAGAATCGGGAGTTATTCCGTAACCTTATGATTGAAGCGGGAATTCATGTTCCTAATGGCGGTTTGGCGCGATCCCTCGATGAGGCTTGGGAAGTGGTCTGGAAAATCGGTTTTCCTGCCGTGATCCGCCCCGCCTTTACGTTGGGCGGCTCTGGCGGAAACATCGCTTACAATCGGGACGAATTCGCGAACTTTGCTCCATTTGGCCTCTCTGCAAGCCCTATTGGGCAGATCCTCGTCGAAGAATCGATCGCAGGGTGGAAAGAGTTTGAACTGGAGGTCATGCGAGACGCGGCCGACAACTTTGTCGTTGTCTGCTCCATAGAAAACCTCGATCCGATGGGGATCCACACCGGCGACAGCATCACGGTCGCCCCTGCTCAAACGCTGAGTGACGCAGAGTATCAGCGGATGCGGGATACAGCGCGCAGAGTGATCAGTACCATCGGGGTGCAGACAGGCGGAGCCAACATTCAGTTTGCGGTTGACCCAAAGAGCGGAAAACAGATCGTCATTGAAATGAATCCCCGCGTCTCCCGCAGTTCTGCGCTGGCGTCCAAAGCAACCGGTTTTCCCATTGCGAAAATCGCTGCCAGGCTCGCTGTAGGCTGTACCCTCCCTGAGATTCCCAATGACATTACCAGGAAAACACCCGCCTCTTTTGAGCCGAGCCTCGACTACGTCGTCACAAAAATTCCCCGCTTCGCTTTCGAGAAATTTCCAGCGACGCAGAACCTCCTCACAACACAGATGAAATCGGTCGGTGAAGTCATGGGGATCGGGAGAACCTTCCCTGAATCCCTGCAGAAGGCGATTCGCTCCCTGGAGGAGCGCGTGGAGGGGCTCGAATGGCGATGGGGTCCCTGTTCCGATTCAGATCTGCGGAAAAGGGTGGTTTTCCCGAATTCAGAGCGCCTCTGGGCTGTCGCGGAAGAGATGCGGCGCGGAATCGCCGTCGAGGAACTCTATAAGATTACGGCAATCGACCCATGGTTTTTGAGGAATATTGAGGGGATCGTGAAAATGGAGAAGAAGCTTCGCGACTCTCCCCTTTCTTCGACTGAGGTTTCTTCGGCTCTGCGACGGGAAGCACTGAGCTCTCTTCTCCTGAGCGCGAAACAGATGGGCTTTTCCGATCAACGTATCGCCGATCTCACAGGCTTGAGCAGAGAAGAAATTCGAGCCTTGCGCAAAGCTCACCATATTGAGCCGATCTACAACGCCGTTGACACCTGCGCGGCCGAATTTGAGGCGTGCACTCCATACCTCTATTCCACTTATGAACGCGGGAGAGACGAGGCAAAACCGACTTCGAAAAAGAAGGTGGTGATTCTCGGAAGCGGGCCGAACCGCATCGGCCAGGGGATTGAGTTCGATTACTGCTGTGTGCACGCCTCCTTTGCACTGCGGGAACTCGGCTTTGAGACGATCATGATCAACTGCAATCCAGAGACCGTCTCTACCGACTACGACACCTCGGACCGCCTCTACTTTGAACCGCTCACGGCGGAAGATGTGATCGCTATCCTCGACCGGGAAAAGCCGGAGGGGGTGATCCTGCAACTGGGGGGTCAGACCCCCCTTCAACTCTCCGGCGCCATCGCCAAAGCGGGTTTCCCAGTCTGGGGGACCTCTCCCGATTCGATTGACCGGGCTGAAGATCGAAAGAAATTTAAAGAAATCCTCACGCATCTCAACATCAGACAGCCGATCAATGCCGCTGCTTCTTCGGCAGAAGAAGGGATGACGATCGCCCGCACTCTCGGCCTCCCTCTGATCATCCGCCCCTCTTATGTGCTTGGCGGAAGAGCGATGGAAATTATCCACGAAGACAAAAGCCTGCAGAGAAGTCTCAAGCGCGCCATGTCTGCATCACCCCGCCAGTCGATCTTACTGGAGCAATTCTTAGTCGACGCCATCGAGGTCGATGTCGACGCCCTCTGCGATGGAAGAGAGGTCTACATCGCCGCAGTCATGGAACACATCGAAGAGGCTGGCATTCATTCGGGAGACAGCGCCTGCAGCATCCCCCCTCAGACATTGTCATCCGCGCTTCTGACAGAGATCGAAAGGATTGTGACCGAGATCTCTCTTGAACTGCACATCAAAGGACTCGTCAATGCCCAACTGGCGATCCGCCGCAACGAAGTCTATCTGATTGAAATCAATCCGCGCGCCTCTCGCACCGTCCCCTATGTCAGCAAAACGATCGGCCTGCCGCTCGCCAAATTGGCAGTGCAAATCATGGCAGGTTTCACGCTAAAAGATCTCAACCTCCTCCCAAAGAAAGGTGCAAAAGCAGACGGAGACGGAAACAAAAGGCCATTTTCAATCAAAATGCCCGTTTTCCCCTTTGTCAAATTTCCGGGTTCGGACACGATCCTGGGACCTGAAATGCTCTCCACTGGAGAAGTGATGGGCTTTGGAAAGAATTTTGGAGAGGCTTACGCAAAAGCTTGTATCGCTGCAGGGAACCCGCTTCCGCTCTCCGGCACTCTCTTTCTCAGCGTGAAAGACGATGACAAACCGAAGAGCCTCCCGCTCGCCAGGCGCTTTATCGAGCTCGGCTTCAAGATTGTCGCCACTCAGGGAACAGCCAGGTACCTTCATGAGAGAGGAATTTCATCTGAGATGGTCAACAAGGTGGCAGAAGGGCGCCCACATATCGTAGATCTCCTCGTCAATGGAGAAATCGATCTCGTGATCAACACGACTATTGGAGCACAAGCAACCGCCGATTCCTATTCCATTCGGAGAACAACGCTTCTCAAAGGGATTCCTTATTTTACGACCCTCTCAGGCGCAAAAGCAGGGTCAGACGCCATTTTTGTGATGCAGAATGAAGCCCTCAAACCCGGACTCCCCCTTCAGAGGTTAAGAAAATGATTCGTTTCAATCAGATCGATCACGTCGCCATTACCGTCGCCGACCTGGAGCGATCGGTTCGATGGTATCAGGAAATCCTCGGACTGGAAGTCGACCGGGACGTTGCATGGAAAGGCCCACCCATGATGATGAAAGTGGGGGGAGGAAGTGCGATTGCCCTCTTCCCAGCCTCTTCAAAAAATCTCAAATTACCTCCCTCCTCAGAGCAGGCCCTCGGGATGAAACATTTCGCCCTCAATGTCGACCTCGACCAGTTTGAGGCCACGCGTTCCCTTCTGGAATCTCGCGGGATCGACTGCACCTATCAGGACCATGGAAGCTCCATTTCGATCTATCTCCTCGATCCGGATGGCTACGAAGTCGAAATTACCGCCTGGACACCCATTAAGGGAAAAGGGGGTTCCATTTCTGGATGAGATCTACTTATGCTATGCTCGCTCTATGTCTTATCGAAAATCCCCCTTGCGTCTGGCTGTTTTCGTCTCCGGCCGCGGGAGCAACCTCCGCGCGATTCTCGAAGCGATTGAGCGCGGCGCGCTCAATGCTCGCGTGGAGGTGGTCTGGAGCAATCACCCAAAGGCTCCTGCACTCGAAATCGCGAAGAATTTTGGAATTCAGACCTACGCCAAACTAAAACCTCATAAGATGAGCAGTGCGGCTTATGACAAGCTCATCCTCGATCTGATCACTCCCTATGAAGTGGACCTTATTGCACTCGCCGGATATTTCAGAATCTTGTCCCCGGTGTTGATTCGGGCTTTTCGCTGGAAAATCGTCAATATACACCCTTCTCTGCTCCCCTCTTTTCCCGGATTGCACGCGCAAAAACAGGCCATCGAGTACGGAGTGAAGATCTCGGGATGCACTCTGCACTTTGTGACGGAAGCTCTCGATGCTGGACCGGTTATTGCCCAGCGCGTTGTTCCAGTCTTCGACGATGACACTGAGGAGACACTTGCAGAGCGAATCCTCGCCCAGGAACATCAACTCTATCCTGAAGTGTTGGAACTTTTTGCCGAGCAGCGCATTATTCTTGAGGATGGGAAAAAACCTCAGGTGAGAATTCTCTCGGCAAAAAAGTAGGATGTAAGGTGGCTGGCAAAGAGTATGACTATTTGATCAAAGGGGACGATATCCCGTCGCTCCTCCTCGCGCTCTCGCTAATCCGCGAAGGAAAGCGCGTCTGCTGTGTGGAAGGTACGCAC
>JACQJE010000114.1 GCA_016205125.1 Deltaproteobacteria bacterium
GCGTGGAAAGAGTAAACCCAAATTGCCCTGCATCTAAATTGGGAACCAACAGGAGATATTGAATGAGAGGATGAACCCTCTCTTTTGTCTCTCTCTCAATCTTGCGCACTTCGTTTTCCAGAAGAAAAAGGAAGTCGGACACACCTCCCTGCGTCGAGAGATTGTTTGTCCAGAGGACCCTCTCTTCCTGAGAGAAGAGATATAATCTCTGCTGCAAAATGAGATTGCTCAAATCGGCGCTTAACTGACAATAAGCAGAGAGAAGCCAGGCTGGATGTTTTTTCCTCTGGGCCCACTGAAAGAGCGCATGAATATTGGACAGAGATCTCTGGAAATCCGCAGTCTCGTCCGGGAGAATCTCCCTCCGTGTTCTAAGCGGCTCATAGCTGTTTCTAAAGGAGATGAGATAATCGAAGGCATCGCTCGGATCAGCCCATTCGTGGTGCAGAAGAAGAGTGGAAGTGTCCTCTTTTTCCATGAATAACCATCCGCGGCTCAGGGAGTGTCTCGACAAATCCCTGCCCAGTTCCCCAACAGGGTCTCCTCCCAATTTCTCGACATGCAGAGTTCGCGAAACTTCCAGCAAATCACCCAGCATTCCCATGTAAGTTTCCGTTTCTTGCCGAGTGCGGAGTTCACCCATCCTTTCGCGAATTTCACTCACGACTTCCAGAAAAGCGATACGGCTTTCTTTCGCTTTTTTGATGAATTGAGCAGGGGTTGGCACTTCCCCGCCGTCAGCATACAGGGCTTGCGGCAACATGAGACAAACAAAGGCCAAAAGTGAACATAAAAAGAGACGCATCGGTTATTCCCTCCTTTTTCTCTCGTGGATAATCGGTTCGGGTCTCAAAATTTCTTTTTTATCTCTCACCCATTCGGTGAGATTGATGAACTGATAATCTTCCAACATCGCCTGCAATAATCTTCTGATCTCCTTTGTTTCGCCAAAATCTCTTTCCATTCCACCCTTCCTGAAAGAAGTCATGCAGTATGTATGAAAAAAAAGGGAGCCCCACACATCCCTCAGAACCTTGTTTCGCCTGGCCGTTCGAATGAGATCGTCAACACTTCTTGGATTTTTCACTGAAGCATCCTCGTAAGGCTGAATATTTCCAAGATTTTCAGGCAAAACTCTCTGCCCATAAATGTCGCCATAAATTTCATAGGGAAAGAGCTGTCCTTCCGGTTTTCCAGAGGTAACCACAGAAAGATTCTGAAAGCCTCCCCTTCTCATGGCAGGAGAGTCGGGGAGTTCATTTTCAAACCAGAGATCAGGAGAAAAGTCAGGGAGTCCTGTTACGCGATAGGGACAGTAGAGAATCCGGCCGATCGTCCAGGAAAAAACTCTCGAGAAGATAAGGTAATCAAGGGCTGAGGCTTGATAATGGGGAACTTCCCAGATCGCCGGCTTTACACCCCCTTTAGAAAGCGCCTGCCAGCCATCTTCGAGCCGATCCAACACAAAATCGGGGGAATCTTCTGCCAGCGGAGCTTGCTCTCGTGCGTCCCAGAACTCAAAATCATCACCTGAAACACCATTATAAGGATTCTTCCAGTCCCGATACTGATGCGTGACACCGTGCCAGATAAACGTCACCTCGGCAGGATCGAGTTCGTTGAGAAACTCCAGAAACTCTTTTTTCACATGCAGAGGGGTGATGCGGTTTTTCTTCCCCTGATCGACACCCTCTGGATCGGCATAGATCGGAATGAGCGAGATCTGAAACGGAATGCCATATTCCCTGAGAATCGCAATGAGGTTTCTCAATGGGCGAAGGTCGATTTCAGGATGAACGTCTTCAATTCGAAAAATCGCCGGCTTTTTTTCTTCATAACGAGGGGCGACATCTAAAATATCGAATAAGAGGTCGGCAAAAACGAGGTAGCGATCATCCTCATTGCGAAAGGCAAATGGGACATCAGCCACATAAAACCTGTTCCTGTTCCGGATGATATAGGGAATTTTTTCTCCTGTCCCGTTCTGCTCTGCCCATGCGAGAACCCTCCCCTGCCTTGAGGATTTTCTCCTCAGTTTGACCATCTCGTAGGAGGCGATAAACCGGCTGGGGTCCTGAGAGTCAAATTTTCCAAATTTCGGAAAAATTTCTCCTTTGTAGAGAATATTTTTGAAGAAAGTCGGCCTTCCCTGGGAGTCAGGCCGCTCCCAATCGAGGCGGGTCAGTTTATCGGAATCCTCCCATGGGTAGATATGACCCAGGAGCTTTTCCAGTCTGACGTTGTCGTATTTCCAGATGGAATAACCGAGCCATGCCACATTCCTCCCTGTCTTTTCAAAATCGTCCAGAAAGGCTTCAGGAATGGCATTTTCAAAGTAGGAGCCGATATAAATGGTTGCGCGGCACTGATCGATCTCTCCTGGGGTGTACTCTTCAATCGGCTCCACGATCTGTTGAAACTCTGGAAAATGCCCAAGGAGATTCTGAACGAAAACGGCATGGAGCCTGCCATGCGAATAATCTGGATCATCGGCATGATCATAGTAAATGCGAATGCACTCTCCCGCAAATGCCGCTTCCTGAGGGAAAAACAATGGCAATAATGCCAAAAAAACAAGCTTCCAGATATTGATTCTCGAACTCATTTCATCACCTCAGGCTTTCACCTCTTGAGTCGCGCTCAGCCCAAAACCACTCGGCAATTCATGTTCCGTCTTTATCCAGACGGGATGGTCTCCAAAAAGTTTCGACCTAAAAAACTGAGATGTTGCGCGAAGAGAAGCGAGTCCATTGACAACATTTCCAACAAGGAGGCGAAAAGGGACAAAAAAAGCAGTCTTCCAGCAATAGACGAAAGCGGCAGCCCTCATTCTCTCAATACTGCGATGCAGCATGAACAAGAGATTCAAAAAAGCGCACCCCTGCAGCAGAGGGGGAATTTCTATCATCCGGGAAGATGGCAAAAGAATCTGCAGAGAACCGTAAAGACAGGCGAAAAGGCCGATAAACGCGATGATATTGGAGACAAGCCCTTTCCGGTCCCGATAGAGGAAATAACGATTGGCAAGGGACCCAAGCCAGCCGATCTGCTCTGTCCCCTGAAAGGTAATTCCAAAATTCCACCTCGTCTTTTGCCGGATCGATTTGAGAAGTTTTCTCGGAAAATAGGCTCGTGTTGCAATAAATTCTCTTTTTCGATTCGCGCTCCAATAGTAATAACAGGCAAACGCTTGCGAAAACCGCTCCCTGCGGCAACGCACCCCCAGATCATAATCTTCAGTCAGAGTCGATTCGTTCATCAGAAATCCCTTCTGCTCTCCAACGAGGGTGTTTACCAGTTTTCGCGATAGAGCCGTGCCGACTCCAGCTGACGGAAGAGAAGCTCCCAATGACTCTCGCACGAGGAGTGTTTTCGTGTGAGCTTCAGCGAATTCATCCATGTATGTTCCGGCGACAAGTGCGCGCAAGGGCATCTCTATCGGGAAAACAGGGAGCTGGACAAAGTCGCTGCTGGTGAGCTTCCAATTGATGATCTTCAGCGAAAGGGGGTGAATGAGATCTTCGCTGTCGTGGATCAGTAAGGCATCAAAAGGTGCCCCATTCTCTCTTTCGTGAGAAAATAGCGCCCGGACAACTTCATTGAGCATCTGTCCTTTGGATGTGGGCCCCTCTTTCCGATTGATCACGACGTGCACCCTCTCAAACTCCTTCTCCAGCGATTCTGCTTCGCGCACTGTGGCCCTATCATTCGGATAAACACCGAGGAAAATGTCAAAATTCTGGTAGCAAATTTCACGCATATTGCCAGTCACCATTCTTCTCAAAACCCCGCCCTCTTGCCAGGCGGCAACCAGAATGGCGACTCGTTTTTCCTTCAGATGGGAGATTTTCTCAATATTTTCGGGTGTCAATTCAACCGGCCGGATTTTCTTAATCGATCTCCAGAAATCAATAAGAAGATCATCGATTCCAAAAAACAGATAGCTCAAAAAGAGCGGAGGGAGCATGAACAAAACTACCGAGTCAAAAAAATTCAGATCCATTTACATTCTCATATGGCCTCCTCCCTAAAGCGAATTAGACGATTCCATCCCTGCTGTACCACTCACTAAATAGCTAAAGTAGGGGACTCACTACCATTATTGTGGATCAATTGTCAAAACTCTCCCCACACCCCGCGCTAGGAGTCGTCGGAGAAATCCATTTTTCCCTCTCCCCTTGTGGGAGAGGGAAGGGTGAGGGGTGAAGCCGTGAAAAACTAGAAACTCGCTCTGGGTATTTTATTGCGGAGTTTCACCCTCCCCTTTGTCCCCTCCCATCAAGGGAGGGGAGTAAAGCCTTTTTGACTGATTTTGCTATTTCTCCGATAGACTCCTAAAACGAACAAGGGCTTGTCTGACTGAGCCAATATATGGTACTGAATGAGTCCTAATTTAATCTGTTCGTGCAGATCATGCAGCAGAATCGGGAGGAAAAACGATGGCCGAATACCGCAAAGCAGCAAATGTGAAAGACGTTTCATCGGGGTCAGGAATGGTGATGCAGATTGACGACAAAAGGGTTGCTCTTTTCAATGTCGGCGGAAACTTCTATGCAATCGACAACACCTGTAAACATCGGGGTGGGCCGCTCGGGGATGGGGAGCTGGATGGAACAACCGTCATCTGCCCCTGGCATGGATGGCAATATGACGTGACATCGGGTCAATGCAAAACGAACCCTCAGGTTTGCGTCACCCGATACGACGTGAAAGTCGAAGGGGATGAGATAAAAATCGCCCTCTAAGTTATTGTTGGACAGGCCCTAAATTTACAGCGGGAGAGTCGATTCCTTAATCCAATCGAGATAAGGCGGATTTCCAGCGATAATCGGAAGCGCAATCAATTCCGGCACATCGTAACTGTGGAGCCGCTTGACAGCCGCAATGACTTTATCCATCAGCGCTTCCTGTGTCTTGATGACAAGCTGCCACTCTTCTTCCTCTCGAAGTTTCCCTTTCCAGATGTAGACCGACTTGACATGAGGGACGATGTTGACACAGGCCGCAAGACCCTGTTCAACTAAATGGCGGCTGATCATCGAGGCTTCTTCCGGGGATTCCACAGTGGAGAACACAACGACTTGCTTGTGGTCATTCATTCGAGAGCTCCAATGAGAAAAAAAGCTAAAGTTTACAGTAAGTATAGCGCTGTGGGTCGGAAAGTGCAATTGTTGCGGCTGGACAAACAGGGTGCCGCCCTGTCATGACTTTGCCGGCACCCTGCTGGACAAAAAAGGAACCCCTATGAATCCACAATCCTTATCACACCAAGCCCCTTTGGCTGAACGCATGCGTCCAAAGAGACTCTCTGATTTTGTAGGACAGAGTCATCTCCTTGGGCCTGGAAAAATTTTGAGTCGCGCGTTCGAAAAGGATCAGACCTTCTCGATGATCCTCTGGGGACCTCCCGGATGTGGAAAAACAACGCTCGCCTTCCTGATGTCTCAGCAGACACAAAAGCATTTCGAACAAATTTCGGCTGTTCTTTCCGGAGTTAAGGAGATTCGCGAGATTGTGGAGAACGCCAGGAAGAGACTCCAATCTGAAGGGAGAGGGACCCTCCTCTTCATCGATGAAATTCATCGCTTCAACAAAGCACAGCAGGACGCACTCCTGCCGCACGTTGAGAAAGGAACGGTCCTTTTGATCGGATCGACAACAGAAAACCCCTCCTTCGAAGTCATCCGTCCTCTCATTTCGCGCACAAAGGTTTTGACCCTCAAGCCTCTCGGACCAAGTGAAATCGAAATCATTGTGTCGAAAGCACTCACGGATCGCGAAGAAGGGCTAGGACAGAAGGATTTGGCGCTTTCCAAAGAGGCACTCTCTGCTCTCTGCGGGGGGGCCGACGGGGATGGACGTATCGCGCTCAACACCCTGGAGATCGCCTCTCAGCTTACAGAGCAAGAGGGAAAGAGAGAAATTTCTCTCGATCATGTCATGACAGCCTTTCAGCGGAGGAGTATTGCTTATGACCGCGCCGGCGACGAGCATTACAATGTGATCTCCGCATTCATCAAGAGCCTGCGAGCAAGTGATCCGGACAGTGCCATCTACTGGCTGGCCCGGATGATTGAGGCAGGAGAGGACCCGCTCTTCATTGCGCGCCGACTTGTCATTTTTGCCTCAGAAGATATCGGAAATGCCGACCCTTATGCGCTTCTCATCGCGGTCAGCACCATGCAGGCGGTTCACTTCGTCGGGCTTCCCGAGGGGAGAATCAATTTGGCCCAGGCCGCCACCTACCTTGCCGCCGCCCCCAAAAGCAATGCTTCATATATGGCCATTGAAGAGGCTATAAAGGCCGTCAGCAGATATGGCTCTCTGCCGGTCCCTCTGCATTTCAGGAATGCACCGACAACATTGATGAAGGATCTCGGCTATGGAAAGGGGTATCGCTATCCTCACGCGGAAAAAGGCGCTCTCGTCAATCAAAGCGGTCTGCCGGAAGAGTTATCAGGCACTGTTTTTTACCGCCCGTCTCAACGCGGTTATGAAAAAAACATCTCCGAGAGATTGGAGAAGATAAAAGAAGCGAAAAAAGGAACGAAGTGAGAAAAGAGGCCGACGGCGCGCCACTTGGCACGTCGAGTGCCTCTTTTCGACCGAGAACGAAGTGACCTGGTCTTGCAGCAAGCCGCAGCAGATCACTCTTTTCGGATGAACACTAAAAAGGCCAGATTTTAGGCACAAACAGAGCAATCAGAACCCACGACACGATATCGATCGGGAGACCCACTTTGAGGTAGTCTGCAAAACGATATCGGCCGGGGATATAGACCATGGCATGAGTCTGATAACCGATGGGTGTGACAAAGTTCATTGACGCGGCATAGGCAAGGGTAAAGATGAACGGCGTACTGCTCACTTGCAATGTAGAAGCAACTTGCATGACAATCGGAAGCATCATGAACACCACTGGAGCATTGGAGAGAATCTCCGTAAGAAACTGAGCAAGGATATAAATGGCAAGGAGAGTGACGGTCGGCCCCCACTGTCCCACGAGTAGAACAATCTGATTCGCCAGAAAGAGTGCGGCACCCGTTTTCTCCATGGCCACGCCGAGGGACCACATCCCCACAATCAGAAAAATCACAGTCCAATCGATCGCATCATAGGCTTCTCTCATTTTGAGACAGCCTGTCGCGATCATAAGGAATGCTCCAACGAGTGCAATCAGGGGAAGAATCTCGCTCTTGCCTATAGCAAAAAAGAGAACGCCGGCCAGAATCACTAAAGCGTGCGGGAGTTTGTGGGGACGAACTACGTATTCCTTTACTTCCTCAAGGATAATCAGATCTTCAGATCGCGCGACTTTTTCCAGATCTTCTTTTTTTCCCTGAAGAAGAATCACATCGGCAGGGCGAAGCCTCATCTGCTGAAAGGGTGTCGTGATCAGTGCGCCCACGCGCTTCATTCCAACAGCAGTGACATTGTAGAAACGGATGAAATCGAGGGTCTCAATGCGGCGTCCAATGAGCCGCGACGTAGGAGGAACCAACGCTTCCACATAGGCCAACTCTGTCTTGAACTCTGCTTCGGCAAGTGAAAATTCAGGGAGAAGGGAAATTCCTTTCATCTGCGCAAGATCTGCAACACCTCCCGCATGACTCATCACGAGAAGGCGGTCTTTCTCCTGCACTAAGCGGTGCCGATCGACTGGGAGTAGCACCTCACTCTCGACCAGGCCGAGAACGGTCACGTGAAGCTGGTTTTCGAACTTGGATTCGATCATCGTCTTTCCGATGTAACTGCTCTCCGGTTCAATCTCGATCTCGGTAATATATCTGGCGATCCCAAACTCCGAGGGGATGTCTGCCAGGGCCTCTTTTTTGGGGAGGAGATGGCGCCCGATAAAGAGAAGGTAAAAGAGGACAAACCCTCCGAGAATCAATCCCATCTTGGCAAATTCAAAAAAACGGAGAGGGGGATGTCCATACGACTGTGCCAAATCATTGACAACAATATTGGTTGATGTCCCAACCAGGGTGCAGACACCTCCGGCAATCGACACAAAAGAGAGGGGAATCAGAAGGCGGGAAGGCGAGACATTCTTCAGCTTCGACAACTTTAAGATCATCGGAATAAAGATCGCGACAATCGTCGTATTGTTCAAAAAAGCAGAAAGCGGGAATACGATCGCGCAAATGACAGCCAATACTGCCAGTTCGCTGCCAAGTGGAAACTTGAGAATTTGCGACAATATTCTGTTGATGGCGCCAACCTTCACCAGCCCGCCGCTGATGACGAACATGGAGGCTATGATGATCACTGCTGAACTCGATGCTCCGCTTAAGGCTTCTTTGAGGGTGAGTATGTTTGAAAGGACAAGAGCCAAAAGGGCGAACAACGCGACCAGTTCCATTGGGAAAATTTCGGTAATGAATAAGATAAGCAGGATTCCCATCAGTGAGAAGAGAAAGATCATCTCCCAGGTCATGCCGCTTCCTTCTGAAGGTGAATGACGCGCTGTGGAAAGGGGATCTCAATCTGATGAGTGATAAAGGCTTCGCGAATGCGGTAGTTGAGATCACTGATGAGTTGCCGCCTCTCCCCCGCCGAGCGAATCCAGACCAGGAGCTCGAAGATCAGAGCCGATTCGCCAAATTCGACAAACCAGACCTTTGCCGAAGGGACTTCAAGGATCGTTTCGCTCTCTTTCGCAATCTGCAGGAGGAGTTCTGTCACTTTCTTTACATCAGCATGATAAGAGACAGGGACACGCACATGGACCCTTACCCGGGGGTCCCCGTGAGACCAGTTGATCACATCGTTGCTGAGGAGTGAGGAGTTGGGCACAATAATCGCAATGTTATCCCGGGTACGAATCGTCGTGGCCCGCAGGCTGATGTTCGTGACATCGCCGTTGTGCGCTCCCACGGTGACACGATCTCCAATTTTCACCGGCCGCTCAATCAGAAGAACAAGACCTGCGATGAAATTTGCCACGATATTTTGCAAGCCAAATCCGATCCCGATACCGAGAAAACCGAGCAAAACGGCCACGGAAGAAAGATTGATTCCGACGAAACCGAGCACAAGGAAAAAGATGAGCACCATGAACGTATAGTGCACGATCTTGATAATAGCGAAAACCGCCCCCTTGTCGAGCCGAAAAAGGACTCTTTCCCGCAAAACATATTGAATCAAGCGGGAGAGCCAATAACTGCCAAAGAGGAGTATGATGGCAAGAAGGATTCCGAGCAAGGTCATTGGTCTTCCCTGCACATAGAACAGAGGGTGCGTAAATAGCGAAAAAGCATCCTTAAAGACCTCGTAAAATTCCTCAAAAAAGACCGCCAGTTTCATGGCAGAAACCCTCATGCATCAGAAATGGAACGATTCTCGTTTCTTATCGGAAAATGAAAATATTCTATGAGCTAAGGCTAAGATTTTATGCGCTGAAAATTTACTTTTTTTTGGAAGAAATCTGGCCATTTCCTTTCTAATTGCCTTAAGATCTGCTTTGCGGGGGAACCCGATGCAAACGATTCACCTGGAGAGACCCAGCGATAGTCATTGGGAAGAGGACAGTCATCGCCGCTGATTTGGATTTTCCACACGACCGTCCGACGAATGATTTTGTGGTGTGTGACCACATGGCGGCTCTCCATCTCCCCTGCTTTTTCTGCAGAGTGCTCCTCTAAGAGCCCTTCGGGAAGATCGATTGGAAAATCCCAGAGCCCCTCCCTCCACTCTCCCACTCCCCTCTTTGAGAGGAGGATCCTCCCTTTGCCATCGACGAGACAGAACACCTCCTCCCGCAACTGCACCGATGCTGGGCGCTTGAGTTTTTGAGGATACGCATCGATCGCGGTCAAACGATAGGCCTTGCAGTTTTCCTGAATGGGACAGAGCAAGCAGAGCGGTTTCTTAGGGAGACAGAGTGTGGCACCGAGTTCCATCAGAGCCTGGTTAAAATTGCGAGGTTCGATCCCCTCGCGATCGGCCCTCTTGACCCATTCTTCAGAGGTCTGCCAGAGGCGCTTGTTGACCTCTGCCGTTTCTCCTCCAATACAATTGACGCGGGAGAGAACTCGTTCCACATTCCCGTCAAGAATGGGCTCCGGCTGGTTATAAGCAATCGAGAGAATGGCTCCAGCCGTATACCGGCCAATTCCCGGGATCTTTAACCACTCCTCCCGGGTTTGCGGAAACCTCCCCTCCTGGTGAACGATTTTCGCCCCTTTGTGAAGATTTCGGGCGCGAGAATAATAACCGAGTCCAGACCAATAGATGAGGACTTCATCCAGATCCGCTGAGGCGAGGGATTCAACATCCGGAAAACGCATGAGAAATCGAGTGTAAAAAGGGATGACTGTTGCAACCTGAGTCTGCTGGAGCATGATCTCTGCAATCCAGACCCGGTAAGGGGTCAGCTCCTCCCTCCACGGGAGAATGCGCTGCTGAGACTCGAACCACTCAGCCAGCCTTCTAAAGAGGCCCTTCTGCTGGCGTCTTCCCTGACTCATCCCTTGCTCTATTCTGGCATCCCTGCAATGCGATAAAATTACTCCAATCGCTGGAAACTAAAATAATCTTTTCCGCAACGCCTCCAAATCATGACTAAACGACGTGCTAATTCTCGTATGGAGCTCCTCATGACTTTTGGATCTCCATCCCATCTCCTTTTTGATAATTCACGGATCACGCGTGAAATATCCCGCAGCTGCGCGATCGCTTCACGCAGATCATGCTCAAGTATTAATTTTTGAGACAGCGTGTTCCACCAGACAACCAGCTCTCTTTCTCTCTGCATCTCGACAAATTTCTCCAGTGCATATCGGACATTCTTTCTCAGATGATACAATTCAGAAAGCATCTCTTCGCGCCATGGATTCGACTCAAAGAGTGCATATTCTCTTTCGAATTCTTCTAAATCGCTGTAGGTCAGCCCTTCAGCACTCTTCAAAATGAAATCAACCTGTCTGGCCACCAAAGCCCTGTGGGCAAAGATCTCCGCCTCGATTTTTTCAGAAGTCCACTCCCCTTTTTTTGCC
>JACQJE010000106.1 GCA_016205125.1 Deltaproteobacteria bacterium
CCTCCCCCATCGAGGGGGAGGGGGGGTCGCCTCAAGTTATTGAGAAGTTACGCGGAAGCCTCCCCTTTAAATTTTCCCGCCATTTTACCGATGCGTATTTTAGGGTTGTTTTTACACGAGGAGAAGATCGCCATGAGGAAGAAGGGGTTTGGAAAAATAAAAGGGGTATCCATTTTTCTCTGCTGTGTATTTCAATGGCTCGTCTTTGGTTCCACTCTGGCGGATGAATTCATTGAACAGCGTCAGGAGAAAATTGAAGGAATCGTCACTCTGCTCAATCATAAGGACTACAATGTTCGATGGGCCGCAACGGTTGCGCTGGGAAATCTTGGAGATCAGAGGGCGGCAGAACCGCTGATCCAGTCACTCGAAGGGTCAATGAATAAGGACTATTATATTGTGAGAGTTGCGGCTGTCAATGCGCTGGGAAAACTTCAGGACACGAGGGGGATCGATGCGCTGATTCGCGCGATGAGGACAGACAGGGAAGCGCTGGTACAAGAATCGGCCGCGAGTGCTCTTGTCAAGGTTGTCAGCGGAATCGAATCTCCGCGCAGACCTGCATCTGTAAGGGATCGCGAATCGAGGCAAAAAATCATTAAAGAACTGATCGGAATCCTCGCAAACAGGAAGGAAAAGAGCTACGTGCGGGGGCTTGCGGCCGATTCGCTCGGAAAGATTGGAGATCCCGAAGCGGTCAAAGAGCTCAATCAAATCGCCTCTTCTGATCCGGATAAGCATGTGAGGGGAAAAGCGATTGACGCGCTTGCGCTCATTGGAGATCCAAGCGCCACTAAGTACCTCAAGCAGAGCAAATAATCTCAGTAGAAAAAGGGGATAAATTTCTTCGTTCGGAGCGCATAAGCTTCAAACTCCCCTTTGTACTTATTTTGAAGGTATCGGGTCAGTACTGGGATATGAAAGAAAACAAAGCCTGCGGCAACCAGGAGAGGGATCAAACCGGCCCACCCCTGACGTGACAATATCACCCATCCCGCGAGCAAAACCGTATCTCCAAAGTAGTTGATATGTCTGGCCCATGAGAAGAGACCTTCCGTGTAGAGTTTTCCCTTATTCTCAGCCCTCATTTTCCACCAATGGCGTTGTAATTCTGACCCGGTGTTGAGAAAGGAACCAAAAAGGTAAAAAAGAGCCGCGATCCAATCCCATCCTCCAACAGGGACCCTGGTGTTTCGTCCCGCATAGGAGATCCCAACTGAAAAAATAAAGAAAGCCCCTGCGACAGAGAGCGCTTCACTCCACCTCATGCGGCGCCGCATGAGGTAAAAAAGAGTGACGGAAAGACGAAGAAAGTAAATCAGAGCGCAGGAGAAGAGGAGCACTCTGCGAAGAAAATCCCCCTCCGCCTCCTGGCGAAAGAGGAAATATCCCGCTAATACCACTGTGGCGACATGGCTCAGTGCTAAGGCAATCTTTTGCGGAACTGACTTTCCATATTCTCCGTGCATAAACCCTCCTTAAGTTGCAACCCATTCTAAATTGAGTTACACGAGAAAGAATATGAAGACAATCATCACAAGAATCAATACAAAAAATGCGGACTATCGCGCGAACCTGCAGGTCAATAAAAAACTGAGTGAAGAGCTGAGAGATCGTTTGAAAAAAGTTGCAGAAGGGGGGGCCAGAGAGGCGCGGGAACTTCACAAATCGAGAAAAAAGCTCTTCGTGCGCGACAGGATTGAGCGCCTTCTCGATCCAGACACCCCTTTTCTGGAACTGAGCCCTCTTGCCGCGTACAACTCATACAACAATGAAGTCCCTGCGGCGGGGATCATCACCGGTGTCGGGATGGTTTCCGGAGTCCACTCTGTCATTGTTGCAAACGATGCGACAGTCAAGGGGGGGACCTATTATCCTGAAACGATCAGGAAACACCTGCGGGCGCAGGAGATTTCCCTTCAGAACCGACTCCCCGTGATCTACCTTGCCGATTCGGGCGGGGCTCATCTTCCGGTCCAGGCAGAGGTCTTCCCGGACCGCTTCCACTTTGGCCGCATCTTTTATAACCAGGCCACCCTCTCGGCGCTCGGCATTCCGCAAATTTCAGTCGTCATGGGGATGTGTACGGCTGGCGGCGCCTATGTTCCTGCGATGAGCGACGAGAATGTCATCGTGAGAGGAATCGGCACCATTTACTTAGGAGGTCCTCCTCTTGTCAAAGCAGCGACGGGTGAAGACGTTTCGGCAGAGGAACTGGGCGGCGGCGAAGTCCATTCCCGCATTTCGGGAGTCACGGATCACCTGGCGGAATCGGATGAGCATGCCCTTGAGATCTGTCGTTCGATCGTGTCGTGCCTGGGACGCAGAGTCACCTCCTGGTTTGATTTAATCGACCCGGAAGAGCCAGCCTATCCCGCCGAAGAGCTTTATGGGATTCTCCCGCAGGATTTAAAACACCCCTTTGAGATGAGAGAGATCATCGCGCGCCTTGTGGATGGGAGCCGCATTCACGAATTTAAGGAAAATTACGGAACAACCCTCGTCTGCTGTTTTGCGCGGTGGATGGGATATCTTGTCGGCATTATCGCCAACAACGGCGTTCTCTTTTCCGAATCGGCGCTGAAAGGGGCTCATTTCATCGAACTCTGCAATCAGCGCGGCATTCCGATCCTCTTCCTCCAGAATATTACCGGATTCATGGTGGGTAAACGGTACGAGCAGGGGGGGATCACGCGCGACGGGGCGAAACTGGTCCAGGCTGTCGCCTGCGCAACGGTGCCGAAGCTCACCGTCATCATCGGAAGCTCGCATGGCGCTGGAAATTACGCCATGTGCGGGCGCGCTTATGAGCCGCGTTTCCTCTTCATGTGGCCCAACTCGCGCATTTCGGTCATGGGAGCGGAACAGGCGGCCGCCGTCATGGCGGCGATTAAGCGTCAGCAGGCAGAGCGGGGAGGAAAGAAGCTCAACCGGGAAGAGGAGAAGAAAGCCTCTGAGGCTCTCATCCGCAAATATGAGGAAGAGGGGAGTCCTTACTACAGTACAGCGCGCCTGTGGGATGACGGGATTATCGATCCTCTCAAAACGCGCGAGCTGGTAGGTCTTGGCCTGACCCTTGTCTCCGGAGATCCGTCAGATCCGGTTCCCTATCCGATGCGTTTTCCGGTTTTCAGGATGTAAAATGAAGAATTTTGAGACTCTCAATGTAGAAACAGAGGGCCGCGGCGTGAAAGTGACGCTCAACAGGCCGCAGTTCCGGAATGCTTTAAACCGGGTGATGATTTCGGAACTCACCTCTTCATTCGAAGAACTCCATCGCTCTGAAGCGCGGTATGTTTTCCTTCAGGGGGAAGGAGATTTTTTCTGTGCAGGTGCAGATATCCAGTGGATGCGCGAAAGCAAGAATTACATGTATGAAGAGAATTACCAGGATGCGGAGACTTTGGTGAGTCTGTTTGAAGCGATCTTCCGCTGTCCCCTTCCTGTCATTGCATTGATACAGGGGGGGGCGTTTGGCGGCGCGCTTGGCCTGATTGCAGCTTCGGACATCGCGATAGCTGAAGGGAGTGCGAAATTCTCCTTTAGCGAAGTGAAGCTCGGGCTCATCCCTGCGGTCGTTTCCGCTTTTGCGATTCCCAAGATCGGTATTTCCGCGGCTCGCCGCCTCTTCCTCACGTCAGCTCTTTTCAGTGCGGAGGAGGCTAAAGCGATTGGCCTGATTCATCAGGTGGTCTCTTCGACAGGAGCGCTCAAAGAGGCTGCGGCAAAAGTGGCAGACGAGATCCTGGCAGGGGGACCACGGGCGATTAGAGAGACCAAGCGTCTTCTCCTGGAGGAGTATGCGCCATTGAGTGAGCGGAGAGTGAAAAACTGCGTCGATGCCATAGCCGCCATTCGTGTGGCGGAGGAGGCTCAGGAGGGGCTGAGCGCTTTTTTGGAAAAGCGACCTCCGCGGTGGAAACAGTAAAAAGGTATGTTTAAAAAAGTCCTCATCGCCAACCGGGGAGAAATTGCCCTTCGCGTTGCAAAAACATTGAAACGCCTCCGGATCCCTTCTGTTGCCCTCTATCTGCAGCAGGAAGCGGATGCCCTTCATGTGCAATTTGCAGATGAGGCCAGCCTCCTGGATGGAGAGAGTCTTTCAGAGACTTACCTCGATATTGAGCTGATGATCTCGCTCGCAAAAAAACAGGGCTGTGACGCCATCCACCCGGGTTACGGCTTTCTCTCTGAAAATCCCCTCTTTTCTGAAGCGTGCCGCAAAAATCAGATCCGCTTTATTGGTCCATCACCCGAAGCGATGCGCAAGGTTGGGAATAAACTCTCCTCCCGAAAACTTGCCGAAAAAGTCGGTGTCCCTGTGGTCCCTTACGCAGAGATTCCAGACGATGGAGTCCTTTCCTCTGCGGATCAGAAAAGAATCGGCTTCCCGCTCATGATTAAGGCCGCCGCAGGAGGGGGGGGAAAGGGGCTGAAACGGGTCGACAGCCCAAAAGAGTTGAAAGAGGCGGTTGAAAGTGCGCGGCGCGAAGCCAAATCCGCATTTGGCAATCCGCGGATCTATGCAGAAAAGTACCTGGAAAAAGTGCGCCACATCGAAATTCAGATCATGGGAGACCGACATGGAAATATCCTCTCTCTTGGAGAGAGGGAATGCTCTTCGCAGAGGCGCCACCAGAAAATCATCGAAGAGAGCCCTTCCCCCTTTGTCGATGAAGCCCTTCGCAAAAAATTATCTCATGCGGCCCGGCAAATCGCAGAAGAAGCGCATTATGAAAATGCAGGAACCGTCGAGTTTCTCGTCGACCGGGAAAAGGAGTTCTATTTCCTGGAAGTCAATGCCCGCCTCCAGGTCGAGCACTCTGTCACAGAAATGCGGACAGGATTAGATCTGGTAGAGCTCCAACTCAAAGCGGCGGCAGGCGAGTGCCTCCCTATTCGCCAGGAAGAGATCCCCTTCCGGGGTCACGCCATTGAGGCCAGGATCAACGCTGAAAATCCAGAGCAGGGCTTCCTTCCGGAAAGCGGGCGGGTGATTGCGCTCCACTTTCCATCGCTCGAACATCTTCGTATTGATACAGCCCTCACAACACAGAGTGAAGTCACTCCTGCTTTTGATCCTCTGCTCTGCAAAATGATCACATGGGGAGAAGGCCGGGAAACGGCGCGCAAACGACTCCTTGAAGCGCTCTCGGAGACAATTCTCCTTGGAGTAGGTTCAAACCTCGATTTTCTAAAATTCATCCTTGCCTCTCCCCCATTCATCAGGGGTGAAATATATACCTCGACCATCGAGGAATTGATCAGAGGGAAAGGAAAAAATCTTTCGGAGATTGAATCGCTTTTAGCGGTCACTGCGGCCTGGCTTGCGAGCAGGGAATCGCGGCGTGGAGGGCCAAAAGAGTCTCTCACTCCGTGGACCCGCCTTGGCCCCTGGAGACTTTAACAATGCCGCGTTTCATCCTTCAGCATGGAGAAGATCGCTACGAAGCGGAGGTCCAATGGCTCAAAGGGGAGCAATGCGACGTCATTCTGCGTTCTGAAAATCAACGAAAAAAAATAAGCAACGTTAAATTGGACAAGAAGGATGCAGAGGGGGGCTTTATCGCTCATCTTGGCAGTCATCTCCTTCGCGGCCTCGTCAAAAAGAGGGGGGACGATCTCTGGATCTGGACCCCTCAGCAGACGCTTCATTTGCGACTCACCCGACCGCATGTCCATCTCGCAAGTATTGAGAGTCCTGCGGAAAATCTGATCCGAGCTCCGATGACTGGAAAAATTGTAAAAATTGCCGTTAAGGAAGGGGAGGCGGTTGGCCGGGGGGAAGTGATCGTTATTTTCGAGGCGATGAAAATGGAGTATCCCTTGACGGCGTCCCATGAGGGCCATGTCGAGAAAATTCTGACAAAAGTTGGAGAACAGGTCGACCTGGGAAAAATTTTAGTTGAAATGACGGCACCCAAAAAGCGTGAAAGCAGATTGAAAAAAAGCCGAAGGAAGTGATCCTGCGCGCCTCGTTGTACGCCCCGTTCTTGTTCGA
>JACQJE010000124.1 GCA_016205125.1 Deltaproteobacteria bacterium
ACCGCCGGACGCGACAGCGCATGTCCGGTGGTGTGAGAGGACGGGGGCTGTAAGGCCCCCTCCTACTCGATTGGGGGTGAATCTTCGCACGTGATTGAGAAGTTCCATCTTAGACTAATTTTCATCATGAAATAGGGCACCTCTGTTGATGAAGTTGACATGAAGCTGTTGCAGAAATACCAAGAAGAGTTGAAACCGTGGAGAAGCGCTTCGCCTCTTCCCGATTTTTTCCTTTCTCTTTTGGGAGAATATGGCCCACAGCACTGGTGGCCGGGAGATTCTCCGTTTGAAACAGCGATTGGAGCAATTCTCACCCAAAACACATCCTGGACAAATGTCGAGAAGGCAATAGCAAATCTTCGACATGCAAATATGCTCGACGCGGCTTCAATGAACGGAGTGGATGCCGGTTTTCTTGAAGAGTTCATCCGCCCCTCCGGCTATTTCCGCCAAAAATCTAAAAAACTAAAAACTTTTTGCACTTTTTTGGCGGAACGTTATGACGGGGAAATTGGAAACTTAAAGGAGATTCCACTCTGTCAAGCGAGGGAGGAACTCCTCTCGATCAAGGGGATCGGACCTGAAACGGCAGACAGTATCCTTCTCTATGCCTTGGAGTTTCCGATCTTTGTCGTGGATGCCTATACCGTCCGCATTGTGGATCGCTGGTTTAATCGCGAGGCCGGCACTTGGACGTATGATGAGCTTCAGACCTACTTCATGGATCGCCTTCCCCACAGCGCCGAACTCTTTAATGAGTATCACGCACTCCTTGTCCGCTTCGCAAAGGAGAGTTGCACAAAAAGAGAGCCGGGCTGCTGTGAATGCTTCCTGATTCGCGACTGCAAATACGGCGAGATGTCATTGACGTCTGAAAAATAATTGCGAGTGTGGAGCTGTTTTATTCGTTCAATCCGGGAACATGGCGCTCTACCCCTTCCATCTGCTTGTAATAGCGCCACCGCTCCTCGATGTCCTTTTGCGCCAGTTCCATCAGATGGGAGAATGCCGATGGGTCGGACTCTGCCAAAGAGGCAAAGCGGGATTCTTTCTTTGCGAATTCACTGAAAGGGAGCGTGGGGGAGTGGCTGTCGAGCCGGAAAGGGTGGTGACCCTCTCTTTGCTCTCTCGGGTCGAACCGATAGAGTGTCCAGAAACCGCTCTGGACCGCTTCTTTCTGGTGAGTCATGATGCGCGACATATCGATGCCGTGAGCGATGCAGGGGCTGTAGGCCAAAATGAGCGCAGGGCCGTCATAGGAATCTGCTTCAATGAAGGCGCGAATCGATTGGAGGGGATTGGCTCCCATCGCAACGCTGGCCACATAGACATGACCGTAGCTCATAGCGATCATACCAAGATCTTTCTTTGCACTGCTCTTTCCGCCCACCGCGAACTTCGCTGCTGCCCCTCGCGGCGTCGCCTTGGAGACCTGACCTCCCGTGTTGGAATAGACTTCCGTATCAAGCACGAGGACCTTCACGTTGTGTCCAGACGCGAGCACGTGGTCGAGCCCGCCAAAACCGATGTCGTAAGCCCAGCCATCTCCCCCAATAATCCAGACACTTCTTGGAATGAGGTAGTCTGTCATTTCGAGAAGGGAGCGGGCTTCTTGGAATGAGAGCGATTGCAGAATTTTCCTCAGCTCGGCGACCTTCGCGAAAATACGCTGAAAATCGGTCTCAGAGTGAGGTTTTTCAGTCATCACTTCTCTGACGAAATCCTCTCCAACTTCTCCTGACAGAGAGGCGAGCAAAGTGAGCGCTGTTTGCCGCCCCTGTTCATAAGCGAGCCGCATGCCGAGCCCGAATTCCGCATTGTCCTCAAAGAGGGAATTCGCCCAGGCTGGGCCGCACCCGAGGGCATTTTTGCTCCACGGGGTGGTCGGCAGGTTCCCGCCGTAGATTGAGGAGCACCCCGTCGCATTCGCAATGACAAGGCGGTCTCCAAAGAGCTGACTGAGGAGTTTGAGATAAGGGGTTTCTCCACAGCCGGCACAGGCTCCCGAGAATTCGAACAGCGGCTGGAGCAGTTGAGAACCTTTGACGGTCTCAGGCCGCACTTGACTTCGGTCGATGTCGCGGATATCGAGAAAAAAAGAAAAGTTTTGTTGTTCTCTTTCAAGGTGGGGGTTCTTGTTCTCCATATTGAGAGCCTTGTGTGACGGATTCTCTTTACTTTTTGCCGGGCAGACATCGGCGCAGACACCGCACCCCGTGCAATCTTCTGGCGCGACCTGGATCGTCATTTTCTGATTTGCCAGCTCTTTGCCGCTCCACTGTTTGGAAAGAAATCCGGCGGGAGCCTTTTCCAATGTCTCTGGAGGAAAAAGCTTCATGCGGATGGCCGCGTGCGGGCAGACAAGGGAACAGAGAGCGCAGTCGATGCAGAGAGAGGGATCCCAAATCGGAATCTCCGTTGCAATGTTCCTCTTTTCCCATTGGGCTGTCCCTACGGGAAATGTCCCATCCTTTGGCATGGCGCTCACAGGGAGGAGGTCGCCGTTGCCTGTCATCAGGCGGGAGGTAAATTTTCTGAAAAATTCAGAGGGATGCGGGTCGAGGGAGGCTGAGCGGCGCTTCTCTGCTGTCATCTGATCGGGGTAACGAACCTCGTGAATGGCCTGGGCCGCCGCATCGATTGCCGCATTGTTTTTTGCGACAATCTCTTTTCCCTTCCTGGAATAACTCTCTGACACCCCTATCTTGATCAGGGACAGAGCTTGTTCACGAGGAAGGAGTCCCGAGAGGAGGAGGAAGGCGGTCTGCATAATCGTATTGATTCTTCCGCTCAAGCCGCATTCTGATGCGATGCGGTGGGCATCGATGACGAAGAGACGGAGTCTCTTCCCGAGAATCGCTGACTGCACTTCCCGCGAAAGACGATCCCACACCTCTCCCGGACCGCAGGGTGCGTTGAGCAGAAAAAGGGCCCCCTCTTCAGCCTGTGAGAGGAGATCCATCTTTTCGAGAAAATGAAATTGATGGCAGGCGATAAAATCAGCTCTCTGGATGAGATAGGTGGAGCGGATTGGCTCTGGACTGAAGCGGAGATGGCTCACCGTTACGGATCCAGCTTTCTTGGAATCGTAGACAAAATATCCCTGCACATGAAGAGGGGTGTTTTCTCCGATGATCTTGACACTGTTCTTATTTGCGCTGACCGTCCCGTCACTGCCGAGGCCGTAGAAAACAGCCCGCATTCCCCCTTTGTTCTCCGTCGAAAAGGAACGATCCCATTTGAGACTCAAATGGGTCACATCATCGATAATGCCGATCGTGAAATGGTTTTTGGGTGAAGGGTGTTTGAGTTCAGAAAAAATGGCAGTGACCATGGCAGGGGTAAACTCTTTCGAGGCCAGACCGTATCTCCCTCCAATCACGCGCGGTTTTTCAGCCGGTCTCTTCTCATGCCATTTCTCTTCCAGCGCCGCCACCCCATCGAGATAGAGTGGTTCTCCCAGACTCCCCGGCTCTTTTGTCCGGTCGAGGACGGCAATCTGACGAACGGTCGAAGGGAGCATTTTTACAAAATGGGTTGCCGAAAAGGGGCGGTAAAGCCGTACTCGGAGTAAGCCGACCTTCTCCCCCTCTCCCGACAACTTTTCAACCGCTTCTTCTGCCGCGCCCGCTCCTGAGCCCATTAAAACGATCACACGTTCTGCGTCCGGTGCTCCGACATAGTCAAAGAGGCGGTAGCGGCGCCCCGTCATCCGGAAAAAGAGATCCATGTATTTTTGTAATATTGATGGGACGGCGTCATAGTATCCATTTGCCGCTTCTCTCGATTGAAAGAAAACGTCTGGATTTTGTGAAGATCCTCTCAGCAGCGGCCGCATGGGCGACAGGGATCTGCCACGGTGCGCTTCGATGGCGTCCCGCGACAGGAGAAGGGACATTTCCTCTGGAGAGAGGGGCTCTATTTTGTTGATCTCGTGCGATGTGCGGAATCCATCAAAGAAGTGGATGAACGGGACGCGGGATTCGAGGGAGACAGCCTGACTGAGGAGTGCAAAATCGTGTGCCTCCTGAACCGAGCCCGAGCAGAGCAGAGCCCACCCCGTAGAGCGGGCCGCCATGACGTCGGAATGATCGCCGAAAATGGAGAGCGCGTGCGTCGCAATGGTGCGCGATGCGACATGAAAGACTGCGGGAGTCAATTCCCCCGCAATCTTAAACATATCCGGAATCATCAGAAGAAGACCCTGACTCGCCGTAAAAGTGGTTGTCAGCGCGCCCCCCTGAAGCGCTCCATGAATGACCCCTGCGGCTCCCCCTTCACTCTGCATCTGGATGATTTTTGGGACGGCTCCCCAGAGGTTTTTCTTCTTTTTGGAGGCCCAGAGGTCTGTAAGTTCTCCCATGGTTGAAGCAGGTGTGATCGGATAAATGGCAATGACTTCGTTGGTGAGATAGGCGACACGGGCAGCGGCTTCATTCCCGTCGACTGTGATAAAAGAGGAAGATCGCTTTTCCAAAATACCCCCCTTGGACACCATACCGCGATGGGCGCTCTGGTGCAAGGTCAGCCTTGATCCACCCAGGGTTTCGGCAAAGTCATGACAGGCCGTTTAGGGGTCTCTCTCAAGGGACGCGCGGACACGACCCTGATCCATAGACTACCTTTGCGCCCTGAGTCCGCGCTGCATTCCGCCGCCCAGCTATCATTTGCTAAGTTCTTGGGCAGCTCCATAGCCCCTTTACGAGAGACCCCTAAACGGCCTGTCATGACTTTGCCGGAACCCTCCCTCTGGTACAGGCTCAATTGCATCTGAGCTTATTTTCCGTTACACTACTCCTATCTTATCCATTTTCTTTTAATTTCCAACGGTAGATGCGTTTGAAGTTTAGCAGGCTTTTCAGGGAGGAAAGGTTGTGCAGAGATTCAAGCGCTGGCTGACGTTCGGGATCACTTCTGAAAAATATATCCGCTGGCAGATCAAATATGCCTACCTGATTCTGGCAGTCGGCATCGTGTCGGCCGGAGCCGGGACTTATTTTTCTTCCAAGCTCGGGTTCAATAGCGATTTTACCGCACTCCTTCCTGATGATGCGCCGAGTGTCGTCGATCTTGATGTTGTCACTGAGAAAGCGGGCGGCGTTGGATACCTCGTCCTCGCGCTCGAGGCTCAAAACGTCGAATCTGCCAAGAAGTTTGCCGACATGCTGGCGCCGGAGTTGGAGAATCTCCCCGAAATTACCTATGTCGATTACAAGATTGACCGCCCCTTCTTTGACGCAAAGACGCTCCTCTTCGTCGACACGGAAGATCTGATCACCATTCGCGAGCGCCTCGCGGAAAGGGTAGTGCGAGAGAGAAAGAAGC
>JACQJE010000110.1 GCA_016205125.1 Deltaproteobacteria bacterium
CAATTAAAGTAGATTGTCCGAAAAGCAGTCCCTTTCCTGTCCGGATTTCGGACACCCCACCTCTGCCGATGATCCTCTCCGTAAATATTCAATGAACCCGTTCGTTATTGTTCGAGCGAGGGCGTCAGCCCGAGTCGAGAACCCATTGCAATGCAGGCACGCTTCTCGACTCATCTCTCGCTTTCGCTCGAGATTCGCTCGAAGAAGAACCCAGGGCTTTTTTCCAATAACGGGTTCACTGAATATTTACATTAACGGAGCTTCCTCAGTTTCTCTACCGCTTTCTTGTAATAAAGATTCTCCTTTGGAGCGATGGAGGCAATCTGACGGAATTTGCTTTTTGCTCTTTCCACCTCTCCCACATTCTCGTCGACGACCGCATCAATATAGGTTCGCTTTACCTCTGCATTGATTTGTTCATCAATCTGCCGCAAGAGGGAGAGGAGCTTGGGATGGGAGGAGTCTTCGGCGGCTAAGGGGCTCAGAAGGGTTCGTGCCTTCGCGTATTCGCCCGCGTCGTAGAGAACTTCGGCTTGGGTGATCTCCGCGCTATATTTGTTGAGGAGTGCGTTTCTCGCGCTTTCAAGCCCCTTTTTCGCCACCGTCACCTGCGCGGCGGGGAATTTTTTCTTCGACCAGAGGATTGATTTCCAGGCGGCAATGGCTTTGTCATATTCTCCCTGGTCATAATGTTTCCTGGCCAGCGCGTTTTTTTGCTTAACCCAGACTAAATCCCTGGTATTGCTATGGGTGCCGTTACTGCGGGTACCAGGCTCGAGTCTGGCACCTGCAGTAACGGTGCTGGCGGATGAGGCGGCCGCAGCGAGTTTTTGGCGCGCTTCTTCGTGGGAGGGATCGATTTCGAGCACCTTTTCAAAATTTTCAATTGCCGCGTTCACTGAACTCTTATTGAAGTGCTCTACCCCTAAAGAGTAATAAAAGGCGACTTGGTCGGCGAGCTCTTTTGCCTCCCTTTCCCGTTTGAACAGCTCGGCTTTTTCCTGTTGGGTCATTTGTGCCTGCTCTGATGCCATGAAGATATCCCTTGCCCCCTCGTGTCCAGGATCGACCTGAAGAATACGCCCCGCTTCCCGCATCGCCTCCCCGTATCTCTCCTCCCGATAATATCGAAGGGCCTGCTGGAAGAGCTGATCGAGCTGAATCTCTTCTTCATGTTTGGCGGAAGGGGCCGAGTCATTCGCGGAATGGTGCGCAACCTGCTTCTCCTTTGAGGATGGCCAGTAAGTGATACCGATCAGAAGGAAGATGGCAAGCAGAGTGCCTCCCCAGAGTTTGACTCTTCGATTGGAGAGGAGAGTTGTCAATCGAGTTGTCTTTTCGAAAGAGAGAGTTGTCAGTTCCATCATCGGGTTGACTGAAGCGGGAGAATCCATGGGAGATTGAGGGGGAGATTGAGGGATAGAAAACTTTTCTTCTTTCACGTTGGGCATGTCCGGATCGACTAAGAGAAATCGAATGTGCGAATCGCCAATCTGGATAAGAGCGCCGCTCTCCAGCGCCGTTGGCCCTTGAATCCGGGTACCATTGACATAGGTTCCGTTGCGGCTCCCCTGATCTTCGATGACAAAGGATCTCTCTTTCTTTTGAATGATCGCGTGAATACGGGAGGTTTTAAAGTCTCTCAGTTTGAGGTCGCATTCATCGGAGCGCCCAAGGGAAAAATCCGCCTTTCCAGCCAGGTCGATTTCCTGCTGAACAAGAGAGCCTTCCATCATCTGAAGGCGCGGAACGAAGTTGCGCTGGACAATCCTGGTTCCCTCTCCAGGATTTTGCATGTCTTCTGATGTGGGTGATTTGGGTGATTTGGGCGATTTTGGCAATTTGGAAAATTCTTCCATTATTCTGACTCCGTCTCTTACTGTTTCATTTTTGTTTTGGATAATTCGATAAATTGAATGGTCTGGCCATAGAGGGGAGAGTCTTTGTGATCTGCCAGGAGCTGGAGTGTCTGCGTAAAATGATAGATGGCAAGATGATATTTCATGCTGTCAAGGTAAGCTCTCCCGAGCCGGAAATTTTTTTCCACTGCATCCTCCAGCTTTTTTTTCGCTTCCTCCAGCCGCATCGTAGAAAGCTGGTGATGAGGATAGAGAGTCAGGGAGGCTTCAAAGTCGTCGATGGCCCGCCGGTAATTTCTTGCCTGAAACTCTCTCAATCCTCTCTGATACAATTGGTCAGCCAACACAAAATTGATTTCGCGTTCTGTTGTGCGGCTTTCCGTCTGCGGCGGGTTGAGGAGAAGCGCAATGTCAGGATCCGCATAGACGATACTCTGCTCATCCGCACTGGATGAGAGAAGAGGTTCTTTTATCGCCTCGACAGCCGAAGGAGAAGAAGTGAGAAGATAGGCCGCATAGCAGAGACTGAGGAGAAAGCCTCCCCAGAGAGCCATGCGCTTCAGATTCCAGCGCTGAGGTTGAGGAGATGACCATTGAGAGAGACCCGCTGTCGGAAAATAAGAGGGAGTCTCTGCAGAAGAAAAGGGATCTGGAACTTCGCCCGGAATGGATGTCGGGAGATTCTTTTTGCCAAAGAATTCCTGGCCGGCTGTAGATCCTGTTCCAGCGGATCTTCCGTCTTCAAATCGCAATTCGATCTCTCCAAGTCGGAGGGTATCTCCCCTCTTTAAAAGGCGCGCCGTTACCTTTTCGCCATTGACAGAGAGACCATTCTGACTGTTGAGGTCGCGGATTTCCCATCCAGCGTCCGTGTGGCGGAGAGCCGCGTGGTATCTGGAGATTTGCGGAGAATCGAAATGAATATCGTTCTCTTGATCCCGTCCAATTGAAATCTGCTGGCCGCTCAGCATGAAGCGCGTCCCTTTGAGATCGCCGGTCATGACCTCAAGGAGCGGTGGATCCAATGTTCCCCCTTTTGGGGGCTGGTGTATCGGAATGAGTTTGGAATGTGATTTCATCGTCTCTTTATTCCTCAGTAATCAAGCTTCTTAATGGAAATGACATGATAATTCGCGCCAGATGACGCACTATCTACAAATGCTGTTACGGAAAGGGCAAAAGAGGATCCATCCCGGGTTGTGATGTTTTCCTGGGCTGGGGATCCATCCAGCTTGCTGCGGGAAAGCTGAATCAAATCTGCAATGGTGCTCTGCAAATCCCGATCCGGGAAGAAGTCATAAATTGGCTGACGCAGGAGAGAATCGATTCTGGCTCGGCAGAGTTCCCCGGCATTTGTATTGGCCGAGACAATCTGCTGATGGTGATCGAGAACAAAGGCGGGGGTTTCAATGGACTCGATGAGCGGTTCCAGATAACGATGCTGTAAAAAGATTCTCCCTTCTCCCTCATCGCGGTGCCGAAGCAACTCCCCTTCCTGGACACCCTCTCGCAGTCGCGTCAAAAGAATGTTGATTCGCGTGAGAAAGGGGACAAACTCCTGAAATTTTGCGTTGAGAGTGAGAGGGTGAAAGGAGCCTTTCATTGACTCAGCCAACTGATCATCCATCCCCAGGAGCGGCTCAGCAGTCAAAAAGTAGAGCGCGAAGTAAAAGAGGATGCTCAGCAGAATGGCGGTCGTGAGGGAAATCAAAACCAGCCGCCACATCCCTTCGGCAGTCATCCCAAGATCTTTGACAGAGAAACGGACCTGCGCAAGAGCGCGCACCCTGTTTTTTCCATCGGTCTCTGAGTAAGAGGTGATCGGCTCTGTGATGAGGAGTTCATCTTTGCTCATTTCCTGGATGAGAGTCTCTTGTGTCAAAAGGCTCGCGATTTCCAGCGCCCCATCAATTTGGCGATTTGCCTTGTGTGCGGGAGCAAGGACTCTCCCTTCCGGGTCAACGATTTGAGCGGAAATGATTCCCGTTTGCTGTTCTGCGAGCCGCGTCGACAAGAGGAGGTGATTGCGGAAGAGAACAGCCCGCTCATTAGCGTCTGCCAGCTGTTTTGCAATAAAGATCGCGCGTTTTTGCGCTTCGTCTTTTAAGTATTGGTGGCTTCGGCCCATCAGAGGAAGGAGTGTCATGAGCGTATTGAGCGCCGCAAAAAGCGCCAGCCCTGCAACAAGGGCAAATTTCCACTCGACGTGATGGTTGATCAGTCGGATGAGGGCGAGGGCGCGGCGGCGGATCTGTTGAGTCAATTGGTGAAGAGAGCGGGTTTGTCCCGAAACCACACGCGGCGGAAAAAGGGTGTTCCTGAAGGGCTCTGCGGCAGGGCGCGCAGCGCTCTCCTGTGACAGCTGTAAATAAACCTCTCCAAGGCAGAGTTGTGCGGGGAGCCCAAGTTTCTCTTTTGTGACTCGGACGCCGTTGACTAAGACCCCGTTGGAACTCCCCAGATCCTCAATGAGCGCCTCCCTTTCGGTCAACGTCAATTTGGCGTGATGTTGTGAAATGGTCGAATGATCGATCATGATGTCGCAATCTCTCATTCTCCCAATGAGATAAACCCCTGGGATGAGTTCCTGGGACGAGGTTTTTCCTTCGTCCATGTTAAAAATCAGTCGAAACAGCTTCATTCCTTCTCACCTCTAATGACGAGAAGATCTCCTTTTTCGAGGTTCTCAGGGGTCAGCGTTCCTGCGGGGAGTTCGAGGGCCCATAAAGCCCTCCTGTACCAGCGGCTGATCCGGAACGGCCGCATATTGCTCTGCCAGCCGATGACGCGATTTTCCCGGTCAGCGAAGACGACATCGATCGGAAAAGCCATGAAAAAAGTATGGATCGACTGGCATGGTTTGAGAATCAAGCCACTCCCATTCAGCAGATTTTTTCTCCCGAGCAATCCTCTGCACCTCTCCCAAAGCGAGAGCGCCATCTCTGCGGAGCGGGCCAGGAGACGTTCTTTTGTTTGATTTAAGACCGAAACTTGCTTCATGAATTTAGAGTCCCTCCGTGAGGAAGCGGACAATCAGGGGGCCGAAGATCATGATAAATACGGCAGGAAGGATGAAGAGGACGAGAGGAACGAGTATTTTCTGCGAGGCGGAGGCACCTGCCTTTTCCGCCCGAATGAATCGATCATGTCGAATCTGATCGGCTTGTGACCGCAAGACCTTGCCGATGCTTGAACCCATCTGTTCAGCGGTGACGAGAATGGCAGTAAAGGAGGAGATTTCCGGCATATTGATTCGCCAGGCCATTTTGCGAAGAGCATCAGCGCGAGTAGCGCCGAGCTGAATGTCATTGAGCGCTTTTTCCAGTTCAGCAACAAGCGCCCCTTTTTTGGCCTTTTCCACGACCCGATGCATTGCGCTGACAAAGTCGAGGCCTGCCTCTGTCGAGAGGGTAAGGAGGTCAACGACGAAGGGGATTGCCAGGCGGATTTCTTTTTGCCTTACGTTGAGGCGGCTCCTCAGCCAGATGTCCGGATAGAGGAAGCCGCCAACGCCGACCCCTAAGAAGAGCCAGTAGGGATAGCCGACCGACGAGAGGAAGCAGTAAAGGAAGATAACGAGGGGCAAGAGGAGTGCGAGAAAGATTTTAAAAGCGAAGAGCTGATCAGGAGTAATCTCCTCCTCCATACCGGCCGAAATGATTTTGCGGCGCATCTCCTTTCTATAATTTTCAATTTTGAGATTCTGTACAGTATTGAGAAGGAATTTCTCAATAAACCGGTTTGAAATGCGGAAAATGGGAGAGAGGCTCTTAGAGGTGACGTCACCCGAAAGGCGCGCGGCCGCCTGTACCTCACCTTCATCCGAAAAGAACTGCCGCACCAGAAGGTATATTCCAATTCCCAATAGAGCTAACGCAAAAAGCTTGAGCATGAATGCCTCAAATTTGTACGATTTGTCTTTTTTGCTGTTGGGAAAGGAAAAAAGCCTTACGATGCTACAGAAGGTAGTATCAGATACTACTCAAAAATCATAAGCCAGTATAACAAGTTATTTTACATAAGTCAACAGTTACTTTATGTGTCCCCACCTTCCAAAATTACTTCTCCCTATCGCGACGTTATTCCCCTTGAATAGAACCCCTGCCATCCACCCAGGGGTCCCGTCAAAGTCATGACAGGCCGTCTGCGTCTCTCGTAAAGGGGCTATGGAGCCGCCCACAAACTTAGCAAATGATGGCCTGGGCGGCGAAATGCAGCGCGGACTCAGGGTACAAAGG
>JACQJE010000128.1 GCA_016205125.1 Deltaproteobacteria bacterium
AAATTGTCTTTGGAGGAGATCCAGGGTGGAACCTTTACCATTACGAGCATCGGTTCAATTGGCGGGCTTTTTGCGACACCGATCATCAATTATCCGGAAGTCGCTATCTTGGGAATTAACAAGATTCAGGAGAGGCCAGTCGTGCGAGGGGGTCAAATTGTGGCACGTTACATGACGTATCTCTCTCTGACTCTCGACCATCGCGTTGTCGATGGCTCCGAAGCGGCCTATTTTATGAATCGCCTGATTGGATATCTCTCGGATCCGAAGAGGATGTTGTTGTTGTGATGATTCCTCTGCGAGTGATTGATCTTGGCATTAAGCCATATGAAGAGGTCTTGGACTTTCAGAGAGAGCTTGTCGATTTGCGGGCGAAGGATCAGATTGAGGACCATCTTCTTCTGGTGGAACATTCGCCATCTGTTGTGACCCTGGGCAGGCGTTCTGAACCTGGACAATGGGCCGCAGCGTCACTCCCGGTCATTGAAGTTGAGCGCGGCGGGGGCCCCACTTATCATGGAGCGGGTCAGCTCGTCGGCTATCCGATTTTAAAACTTGCTCCAGGGAGACCCAAGTTGCGAGAGGTTCTCTGTTACCTGGAAAAGACCCTCATTTTTGCCCTGCAGGAATTTGGCATCCAGGCCGCCTGTCGCGAAGGATTGACCGGCGTCTGGGTGGAAGAGCGCAAGATTGCATCCATTGGCATTTCTGCAAAGCGATGGGTGACGTTTCATGGCTTCGCGCTCAACGTCAATCCCGATCTCTCACCCTTCCGGCAGATCAAACCGTGTGGCCTCTCCGGAGAGGTGATGACTTCAATGGCTCTGGAACTCTCCGCGTCATCCGATCAAGTGCTCCCCCCGATCGACTCTGTCAAAAAAGCCTTCGTCCATCATTTTCGCAGTCACTTCGGTTACGCTTCTGGTAACTTCTCAATAAGTGGAGGTACTGTCATCCTGAGCGAAGCGAAGGATCTAGATTCTTCGGGCACTTCGTGCCCTCAGAATGACAGGGGTCGCACTTTTGCCTCAAGTTATTGAGAAGTTACCGTTTCTGAGTGCTAAAAAGCATAAGTAAGCGTCGCGTAGGCTCGGCTGTTTTGTGTAAATTCTCCGAATGGACCTTGAGAGTTTCCGAAAATATTTTGTGCACCCATAGCGACTTCCAAGGCTTCACCCAGATGGTAAGACACCTCTGGTTGAATAAATCCGTCGAAATACTGGAGAGCGAGCGCGCCTCTCAAGGAGAGCGCCCATCTCTTTCCAATCGAGTAAATCAGTTCGCTGATTCCTGTGTCTTCATAAAAATGATCGAACTGGATCGGCCCCCTCCCGAGATCCTCTCCCGCTTTTTTTGAATATTCCATCAGGAGCGACGCATCGTCCTCCTGGAAAAGGAGATCTGCTGCAGCAAGTTTTGTCCCAATGACAACCTGCGCATGAGGGCCCGGGATGTTGGGTTCATGCTCTTCCATGTCTTCCGTCAGTATGTAAGCTCCTTCAGTCCAGATCTCTGCCCCTCCAATCGTGAAGGTGAAATCGGCGCCAAACCGCTGTATGCGATGAAAGGTTGGCACCCTCACCCCCTTTCCCACCGATTCATCTGGTGAGGTCAAGCGGAGATCTGGGAAAGGATCGAAGCCCGCAAAGTAATAAAGGCTCGCCCGGATGACCTCTTTTTCTGCTGACAATCGACTCCCCATTTCCATCTGCTGAAATTTCCACTTTTCGCTTGCGGATCTCTCTATTCTTGTGTCAGATGCTCTGGCCGCTTGAGGAGCCCACCGGTAAGGAATAATCCCCGCGTCGTTTGTGTCAATAGGGAAGCGGCTCTGAAGCGGAAAGGGGATCCATATAAAGTCAAGGGTCATCTCCTGAAGGATTCCAGACACTTTCAGAAGCGGAACTCCCCATTTTGATGGTTCGATCGGATAAAGGTAATCTCTCGGATTCACCCCATCATTTGGACTATAGAAATGTCCTGCCCCCCAGTTCAGAATCTGCTGACCCATTCTCAAAGAGAGGAATTCTGAAGAGAGATCGAGATACCCCTCCTTTAGGCGGATTTCGCTGTCCCCTTCTGACTCTCCCGCAAGCCGCCCCTGACCGGAAATGACCGTTGCGATTCTATGAGATTCCCAGGAAAAAGAGAGTTCACCCCTGGAGCTAAGTTGAGAGTCCGCAGGAGCCGCTTGAGATGTCCAGTAGGCAGAGCTCAATGCTGTGAAACTTCCATTGAAAGATGTCGAAGCTGCAGAGCCTATCCCTGGCATCCAAAAGAGGATGAGCAGGCATCCCAAAATCCTTTTCATGATAAGGATCTTGTAATCGTATGGAAGACGATTCGTCAAGGGAACGAATCGAGAAGTCGATTTAACTCGACAATCTCGCACAAAAAGTTATATTTCGAGGAAATATCTTGTATCGGAAGGAGTGCGGGATGAAAGTGGCTGTGACGGGAGCAACCGGTTTTGTCGGATCTCATTTAGTGCGCCGTCTTGTCTCTGCAGGACATGAAGTCCGAATATTGCGCCGTCAAACGTCTGATACGCGGCTGATTGCTGATTTGCCGATGACCCACATCATTGGAGACGTGAGGGATCTCCAATCTGTCGAGCGTCTTGTGGAAGGGTGTGAGGTTGTTTTTCACACAGCAGCCCTCATTTCATTTTCAAAGAAGGATCGCGAACAGATCTTTGCCATTAATGTGGGAGGGACACAGCATGTGCTGGAGGCCTGCTGGAAGAGCGGCGTGAGACGCCTTGTCTTTACAAGCTCTATTGCGGCCATTGGAAGACCGACGCATGCGGGAGAAGTGCTCGATGAAGCGACACCCTACAATTGGAAGCCGCATCAGGTGAGTTACAGTGAGAGCAAACACCAGGCAGAAAGGTTGATTCTTCACGCGGTGACTCAGGGATTGGATGCCGTCATCGTTAATCCTGCGACGATTGCCGGTCCAGGGGATATTCACAGACATTTCGGTCATTATCTCTTTGAAATTCAGCGAGGCAATCTCCCCTTTCTGGTTTCAGGGGGAATGTGTGTCGTCGATGTGGAGGATGTTGTAGAAGGGCACATTGCGGCAGCAGAAAGAGGGAAAAGCGGAGAGAGATATATCCTCGGGGGAGACAATGTGACATTTAAGGAGATCGCCATAGAGATTGCGCGACTTGTAAACGCGCCCCTTCCGAAATGGACCCTGCCGACTTGGGGAATAAAGGGGCTCGCTTTTTTTATGGAAGCCTATGCCCATTTCAGCGGCAGAAGGCCAAAACTGACGCGCGAAATGGCACATTATGCCGGTCTCTGCTTCTACTTCAGTCATGAAAAAGCAAAGCGGGAGTTAAACTTCAACCCCCGCTCTTATCGGGAATCCCTCCAGCGCACTTACGAATGGTACAACCAGCAGGGAATGCTCTGATCTATTTTTGAAAATATTGCGTGTTTTTCTGAAGATATTGTCCCCACTTCTCCGGCAGTTCTTCCTGTGGAAAGATCGCTTCAACTGGGCAGGCCGGAACACAAGCCCCACAGTCAATGCACTCTTCCGGATTGATGTAGAGCTGATCATCTTCGTCTGCGCCATGAATACAATCGACGGGACAGACTTCTACACAGGCTTTGTCTTTTACGCCAACACATGGCTCTGCAATAACGAAAGTCATTGATTCCCCCCAATAAAAAACTCCGCTTAATCTAAATGAGAGCAAGATTTCTTGTCAACTCACATGAGGTGATATTGACTCCCTATTTTTCCTATGTGACTATGGGCCTCTCAATTCCAGATGTGGGGATGTAGCTCAGCGGGAGAGCACCTGCTTCGCATGCAGGGGGTCGGGGGTTCAATTCCCCCCATCTCCAGACTCTTATGTTAACGAATTTTCGACCCCCCTCTTTTGCTGGCGACAGCGTCCCCCCAGCTTGATACTCTTTTTCAAATGGACCGCACCTACCCCTATAAAAAATTAAAAAGTATGATCTCTCTGGGAACAGTATAAAG
>JACQJE010000118.1 GCA_016205125.1 Deltaproteobacteria bacterium
CTCTTCATCTGTGCGCGCGACTTTTTCGCTCTGAGTCCTCGCTCGATTCCGCACCACATGGGTGCAGCTTTTCATTCCGTGTGGTGCTCCATACGCCTCATCGCTGGTGGATCTGCGTTTGTCGCACTGAAGGTAGGTGGAGGATTTTGGTGGAAATTAAGTGTCCCAAAGTGACGGTCGATCTGATTATTGAAATCGGCGAAGGGGAGATTCTCCTGATTGAGAGAAAAAATCCCCCCTTCGGCTGGGCCCTCCCGGGTGGGTTTGTCGAGGAAGGAGAGAGTCTGGAGGAGGCCGCTGTTCGAGAGGCGAAAGAAGAGACCGGCCTCAATGTCACTCTGCTCCGCCAATTTCATACTTATTCCGATCCATCGAGAGACCCGCGTTTTCATACAGTGAGCACGGTTTTTATCGCGCGGGGAGAGGGGAAAATGGCGGCGGGCGATGACGCAAAGCGCGCAGAAATTTTTTCTCTTTCTGATCTTCCCCCTCTGGTTTTTGACCATTCCAAAATTTTGTCCGATTATAAAGAACGTCGTTATTAGGGCATGTACTCAATTATGACGCTGTAGGAGCCCATGTGACGTTAAATGAGGCGGTCGATCGATTTCTCTCCTCACTCCGTTTTGAGCAGAAGGTGTCTGAACATACTCTGGACAACTACGGGAGAGATTTAAAGAAATTCTCCGATTTTCTTTCAGCGCTTCAGATAGGGAGTGTGGAGAATGTTGCGGTGACCCATATCCGTGCATTTGTCGGCTCGCTCTATCCTCTCATGCAGGCGCGAAGTGTCAGCCGTGCTCTTTCCACTGTGAGGAGTTTTTTTGATTACCTTGTCAGGGAAGAGATTGCTCCTCAAAATCCAGCAGAGGGGGTTCCCTCTCCGAAGTGGAGAGGGGCGCTCCCTTTCTTCTTGAGTGTCGATCAGATCTTTTCCTTATTGGAAGCTCCGAAAATGGATTCTTTTACGGGTATCCGGGATCGTCTGATTTTGGAGTTCCTCTATGCCACGGGTATCCGGGTGAGTGAACTGGTTTCCCTTGATGAAGGGGAGGTGGATCTGGAACGGCTCCAAGTGAGAATCATGGGAAAAGGGAAAAAGGAGAGAATCGTCCTTTTTGGCAAGAGAGCCCGGGAGACGCTCGATCAGTACCTCGGGATAAAAGGGGAGTTTCTGCGCTCTCAGAAGGTGAACAATGAGGATGATCCGGGCGACCGGGGAGTCGGTGGATCAAGAGCTCTCTTTATCAATGCAAAAGGGGGACGGTTGACTTCGCGGACCATCCAGAGAATCGTTTCGAAATATGCCCGCCAGATCGGGATTGTGACGCGCACAACCCCCCATACTTTGCGGCATTCCTTTGCGACGCATCTTCTTGAGGGGGGGGCTCATTTGAGAGGGATTCAGGAGCTGTTGGGGCACAGCTCCATTTCAACGACTCAGAAATACACTCATCTCGATGTGGATCATTTGACAAGGGTCTATGACTTGTATCATCCTCGGGCCATTAAAGATCGCAAAAACTAGAGACAATCTGGCGATTTTCTCGCCATACTTCGTTGTCAGCTAATTTTGCCTCCTCGACGTACGGGGAAGTACGCCTGCGTCGTTAAAATTGCTGACGCACAAGCCTTCACCCCACGAAACAGGTTTCGTGGGGGCCCCGAAGGTCTGGCGAGAAACTTGCCAGATTCTGTTAGCGCGGAGTAAGAAGAGTTATGTTTGAGGGAACAACGATTTTAGCGGTGAAAAAGGGAAATGCTGTCGCGCTGGGAGGGGATGGCCAGGTCAGCGCAGGGCCTGTCGCCATTAAGCATACGGCTGTTAAAATCCGGAAACTCTATCAGGACCAGGTGCTCGCTGGATTTGCAGGTTCCACGGCAGATGCGCTGACCCTTTTTGAGAAGTTCGAAGAGAAGCTGGAAGAGTATCGGGGGAATCTGATGCGTGCCGCAGTGGAGTTGGCAAAAGAGTGGAGAACAGACAGAATGCTGCGGCGTCTCGCGGCTCAGATCCTCGTCTGTGACCGATCTCAGATCTTGATGGTGAGCGGAAATGGGGATGTTCTGGCTCCAGATAACGGCGTGATGGCCATTGGATCAGGCGGCCCTTATGCGCGCGCGGCCGCTCGCGCTCTTGCGGGGCATTCGACCCTTTCTGCCAGGGAGATTGTCAATGCGGCGATGGAGATTGCAGCGGAAATCTGTGTTTACACGAACCGTTCTATCGTGATTGAGGAGTTGCTTTGATGTCTCAATTGACTCCGAGAGAGATTGTCTCGGAACTCGACAAATACATTATTGGCCAGGCGAAGGCGAAAAAGGCTGTCGCCATTGCGATCCGGAACCGGTGGCGGCGTCAGCAGGTTGTCTCTGATCTCAAAGAGGAAATCTATCCCAAGAATATCATCATGATCGGCTCGACGGGGGTCGGTAAGACAGAGATTGCCCGCCGCCTGGCAAGATTGGTCGATGCCCCTTTTCTCAAAGTGGAAGCGACGAAATACACCGAAGTGGGGTATGTCGGAAAAGATGTCGAATCGATGATTCGGGATCTGGTGGAAATTTCAGTGAAGGGGGTCAAGGAAAAGGCGATTGCCGAGGTGAGCGTCAAGGCGAGAGAGATGGCAGAGCAGAGAGTGGTCGACCTCCTGCTCAAGCAGGGCAGAGCAGGAAGGGGTCAGGAAGGGGTGAGTCAGGCAGAGCGTGACACTCTGTATCAGGAGCGGGAAAATGAACGGCGACTTTTATTCGATCGTCTTCGCACTGGAGAGCTCCATCAGCAGATGCTCGAAATTGAAGCATCCCAGCGCGTTCTGCCGATGGTGGAAATTCTCGCCCCTGTCGGCTTGGGGGAGATGGACAGCCAGCTTCGGGAGATGATGAGCCAGTTTATGCCGAAGCGTATGAAGCATAAGCGGATGACGGTGGCCCACGCATTGGAGATGCTTCAGCAGGAAGAGGCGGATAAATTGATCGATATGGAGCAGGTGATTTCCGAGGGGCTCGAAAAGGCGGAAAATAACGGGATCATTTTCTTTGATGAGATCGATAAGGTCGCAGGAAAGACCAGCCGCCACGGTCCTGATGTCTCGCGGGAGGGAGTCCAGCGGGATATTCTGCCGATCGTCGAAGGGACGAGTGTCGGGACAAAGTATGGAGTGGTGAAAACAGACCATATCCTTTTCATTGCCGCAGGCGCTTTTCATATGTCCAAGCCGTCTGATCTGATTCCGGAGCTGCAGGGGCGTTTCCCGATTCGCGTGGAGCTTGATTCTCTCACTGAGAGAGATTTTATCCGCAATTTGACGGAGCCGCGCAACGCGCTCACCAAACAGTATGTCGAATTGCTGAGAACAGAGCATTGCGAACTGATCTTTACGTCGGACGCCGTTGAGGAGATCTCCCGCATCGCCTCAGAGGTCAATGCCAGAACCGAGAACATCGGGGCCAGACGCCTCGCAACGATTATGGAATATCTCCTGGAAGATATCTCTTTCACCGCGCCCGACCGGTCAGAAAAGCGGGTGGAAAAGATCGACCGCCGGTTCGTGTCAGAGAAGTTAAAAGAAATCGTCGCGAGCGAGGATCTGAGTCGCTACATTCTTTAACCCTTCACCCCTCACCCTACCCTCTCCCACAAGGGGAGAGGGTAATAATGATTTCTCCGACAGGCTCTTTAATCCTCTGTAGCCTC
>JACQJE010000119.1 GCA_016205125.1 Deltaproteobacteria bacterium
ACCGTATGCCATCGCCGTTGCGCTCCTCGTCGCAACAATCAAAGGTTCGCTGGTCGCCTCTTATTTCATGCATCTCATCTCCGAAAAAGGGGTCATCTACGGGATTTTGGCATTTACACTGATTTTTTTCGTTGCTCTGCTCTTCATTCCAATGTACACAACTTTTGAGGGGGCATTCTAAATGTCACTGAAGGCATTCCATCTCCTTTTTATTCTCTTGTCGACTCTCCTCTCTCTCGGCTTTGGCGTGTGGGGATGGTTTACTTACAAGACAAGCGGGAGTACCGTTGATCTTGCCATGTCTATGGCTGCCTTTGTCGCCGCAATCGCACTTATCTTCTACGCCAGGTATTTCATCCGCAAGCTCAAAAATATCAGTTACCTCTGAGAAATCACCATGCGAAAAGCAATTATTTTCCTATCTTCCAGTTTCAGCGGATTTCTTGCCTCCTCAATCTTTTGCAACTCTTTGGCCATCGCCTGCGCTGTCTGCTACGGTCCACCGAACTCTTCCTTAGTCAGGGGCGCAAGGGCGGGAATGATCGTGCTCCTTGTCGTTATTGTATCCCTCCTCTCAGGGATTGTCGCAATGGCGCTCTTTTGGGTAATGCGATCGCGGAGAATCCTTGATCCACCGACTCCTCGGACGCTGCGGCGCGAAACTCCTTGCTGTAACCAGCACCCGTGCCATTAGCCTTCGCTCGGTTCCGGCTCGCATGGGTGAAACTTTTAACTTCGTGCTCGCCTACACACGCCTCGTCGCTGGTGGATCTGCGGTTGTCGCACTGAAGGTGGGGGGATTTTGGAGAATCCCCCGCAATTGAGATTCATCGTAATGCGCGCTGATGTAATAGAGACCTGCGGCGGGAGCAGTCCTGCCTGCCAGAGAGCGATCCTTTAAGGAAAGGATCTCTTCGATTCTTTCGGGGGAAAAGCGACCCCGTCCAACGTCAACAAGAGTCCCCACAATACTTCTCGCCATCTGTTTCAAAAAACCGTTTGCGATCAGTTCAATTTGAACAATCCTCTCTGCGACATCCATCCCAGCAAAGAGCAGTGTCCTTCGGGTCTCCCGAATCGATGATCCCTTCACCTGAAAACCTTTAAAATCATGGGTCCCCTGAATTTTCTCAAGGGCCTCTTTCATTTTTTCATAATCGAGCGGGTGAGGAACCCACCAGTAGTATTCTCTGAGGATGGCGGGCCGGACTCCTTGATTGAGGACAAGATAACGGTAAGTTTTTGCGATGGCCGATTTTCTGGCATGAAATTCATCAGAGACAGCAGCGACTTCCCTGACGACGATGTCTTTAGGCAGCAGACGATTCAATCCCTTGAGAAGCTCGCCATCGGAGTATCGGTCTGAGACGGCGCAATGAGCCACTTGGCCAAAGGCATGGACCCCAGCATCAGTGCGACCCGAACCAATAATCGGTTCTTTCCTCTGCAGCAGGATTGCAAGAGCTTCTTCCACACTCTGCTGAACGGTGAGATGTTTCGGCTGTCTCTGCCAACCATGAAATCTCGATCCGTCATATTCCAAAACAATCTTGATCTTTCTCAAATGAGACTTTTCAGACTTCATCAAAAACACTCATGCCAGAATCCTCCATCAAATTTCTTGTTCGAGCGAAGCGAAGCGGAGTCGAGAACCTGTCGATATCACCTCGGCTTCTCGACTCGGCCTATGGCCTCGCTCGAAGAAGAACAAGCATTGCTATTTTAAAGGGAGTCCAATCAGAAATCAAAGTGGAGGCCAATCATGAAAAATTCACCTGAGAAATCGTACTCCTTTTTTTCCCTCGCTTCAATGCGGCGGTATTCCAACGTGAGGTAACTATTGTTGACACCATAATCGACATCAAATACATGCGCTGTGTCTGACTCAAAGATGTCCAGGAGAAGCTGAACCCCGCCCCCCCAATAAGAACCGCTCTTCCACGCCGCATAATTTTTGCCTTTGGAAGGGGATCGCGCAAAGTTTTGGAAGATGTAATAGAAACCTCCCCCCACTTCTCCAAAAGGAACCACCCACTGATCATGCCAATAGGCCAGGTGGTAAGCCAGGGCACCTTGAACCGGTATAAAATTTAGGATGGGAGAATTTGCCAATCTCTTTTGATCCACCTTTTCATGGCTCACCAGGACATAGTAGCCTGTCCCCCCTTTTATTCCTAAGATCCCAAGTAAATCAATAGGTTGCCACTCAAGAGAGATTTCATTCCAAGCTCCGGTTCCTCCGTCAAAGATCCCCTGGAAATGTCCATCGGCCCCTTTGAACTTGGAGGGATAATAAGGGGCAAATTTAAACTGAAATGCAAAATGCTGGGGAGACTCGATGCGCCAGGGTTCATAAATCTCAACGATTTTATCGCCGCGCTGTTTCACCCCTTCTTCGAGTTCCACCGCCTCTTTTCCTGTCGGGGCTTCTTTGCGGACGGTCTCTTTTTTCTCCTCTTTGGGGCCAATGACTTTTGCAGGCACTGGCTCAGGCACCGGCTCTTCTTTCAGCTCTTCTTCTACAGGTGGAAGCTTGGCGATCCTTTTCTCTTCCAGCTCCCTCCCGATGTCACTCTGAAAAAGATCGGCCTCATCATCCTCCTCTTCCACGGCCTCCAGCAGAATCTCATC
>JACQJE010000121.1 GCA_016205125.1 Deltaproteobacteria bacterium
ACTCAAGAGTATGGATCAATATACGCCTTACTGGCGCAATCTCATCTTTAAACTTCGCCAGTTTTTCCATGGAACGGGAACGCACCTGACCTATGATGTCATGCCCGATGTCGTCATGAACAACAGCCTCTGGCCCTATCTCGACTACATTTCCATCTCTGCGTATATGCCGTTGACCCTCTTCAAATATAGCAGTGTCGAACAGCTTCAGCGCGGCTGGAATCAACACCTCGATCTCCTGGAAAAGTGGCTCAGGGAAAAATACCCAAAAAAACTGGTTCTCTTTGCGGAAGCAGGCTTCATGTCGCTCGCAGGAGCAAGTCAGCGCCCATGGGACTGGAAGATGTATGCAGGCGAAAGTGAGCAGGAGCAGGCCGACTGTATGAGAGCGTCTCTCCTGGAACTCCCAAAAAGAAAATGGCTGAAGGGGGCTTACTACTGGAGATGGACCTTGCAGGAGAATTATCCCCTATTTAATTACGACTATTACACGCCCTATAAGAAAAAGGCGGAAGGAGTAATCAGGGAGTTCTGGCTGTTAAACTGACATAAGGAGTTTTCTGATGGTACAACTGGCATTCTTGGATTGGGTGGTGATCGCCGGATATTGCGCTCTCTCCATGTGGATCGGAATCTATTTCTCCAAAAAAGCGGGTCAATCGGTCGATGAATTTTTTCTCAGCGGACGATCCCTATCGTGGTGGCTGGCAGGAACATCGATGGTCGCCACCTCTTTTGCAACAGATGCCCCCCTTGCGGCAACCCGTCTCGTGAGAGAGCAGGGCCTGGCAGGACTCTGGTTCCCTTTGAGCTGGATCTTTGCGGATCTCCTCACCCTCTACTTTTTTGCAAGACTCTGGCGCCGCGCAACGGTTACGACAGACGCGGAAATTTCGGAGATTCGCTACTCTGGAAAATCGGCGGCTCTTCTTCGACTCTTCAATGGCCTCTATTCATCCATCCCCCTCAACTGCATCATCATGGGGTGGGTCACTCTGGCAATGGTCAAGATCCTGCAGGTGAGTCTCGACTGGCCAAAGGAATATGTCGTTCCTCTCCTCGTCGGCTTTACCGCCATTTACACTATTGCGTCGGGTTTATGGGGTGTCATTTACACCGATCTGATCCAGTTCATCATCGCTACGGCTGGAGCGATTCTTTTAGCGATCTATTCAGTGATTCATATCGGCGGCGTTTCCGCGATGAAAGAAAAGGTGATCGCTCTTCCGGGCTTCTCTCCGGAAGTCTTTAATTTCTGGCCCTCCTTTGGCGCGGGAGGGAGCCTGCTGACCTTCTTCATTGTCGTCATGGCAGTTCAGTGGTGGGCGCAAAAGAATGTCGCAGGAGGGGGACAGCTCACTCAACGCATGTTTGCCTGCAAGAACGAAAAACACTCGATGCTCTCTGTCCTCTGGTTCTCTTTTGCTCATTACGTGCTCCGCCCCTGGCCATGGATGATTGTCGCCCTCGCCTCTCTCGTTCTCTGGCCACAGATGGCCGATAACGAGGCGGCCTATCCCAGAATGATCATGCAGATCATGCCGGTCGGCCTCAGGGGGGTCTTGATTGCTTCTCTGATGGCCGCGTTTATGTCGACGCTCAGCACGCATCTCGATTGGGGCGCTTCTTACCTCATTGTGGACGTTTACAAACGATTCATTAAAAAGAATGGCTCCGAAAGGCATTACGTCTTCATGTCACGAATGGCTATGGCCTTGCTCACTATTGTGGCAGGCATTACCGCTTTCTACATGGATTCGATTGTGTCCGCGTGGAAATTTCTCGCCACCCTGACGGCCGGAGTCGGTCCCGTCTTTATTCTTCGCTGGTATTGGTGGCGGATCAATGCCTGGTCTGAAATTGCCGCCTTAGCCGCGTCAGGTGTTTTCTCGACCCTTTTTATGTTCATTCCAGCTCTCAGTGCCGATGCCGACTACCCCACACGGCTCCTGCTGGTCCTCTCGCTGACCACCGCCAGCTGGCTGATCGCCACTTTTCTCACTCAACCTGAAGATGAGAAAACCCTGGTGAACTTTTATCGACTCGTCAGACCTGCTCAAACAGGATGGAAGCATATTGCGCTCCGCTCGGGAGTCAGGGCGAGTGATGACAACCTCTTTCAAGACATCTCCGCATACCTCATGGCGGCGATCTTTATGCTTTCCAGTCTCTTTGCGATTGGTAAATGGCTCCTTGGTTTCTATCTGGAGGGACTGATTTTATCAGCCCTCACCCTGGTTTCCGGCGCATATGTGTGGTTAGACATGAAGAAGAGGAATATCGTATGGTCTCAGAACGAAGCGAGTTATTCAAAAGAAGCGAAAAAAATCCCATCGTTACAGTCCTAGATCTCCCTGTCCCGGCGAATTCCGTCTTTAATTCCGGGGTCATCAAGGTCGGCAGGATGTACGCCATGATGCTCCGGATTGAGGACATGGACCGCAAACAGCACTTCCGCATGGCTTATAGCGAAACGGGAACAGAATGGCGCATTGAAAAGGATCCCGTGATCTTTGATCACGATGAGGAACTGCAGGAGTACAACGGTTTTTACTATGACCCCCGCATCACGTACGTGGCAGAAGAGCAGACCTATTACATCAACTTCGCTGTCCATAGCGACCTCCTTGGAGTACGAGGCGGACAGGTCAAAACAAAGGACTTCAAGAGGTTCGAATGGATCGGCTTTGGAACTGAACCGGACTGCCGCAACTGCGTCCTCTTTCCTGAAAAAATCAATGGCCTCTATGCCCGCCTCGACCGCCCTCACGGCAAAGATGGAACAAAGAATAACATCTGGATTTCATACTCCCCCGATCTCGTCTATTGGGGGAAATCGAAGGTGGTCGCCACCACCCGTCCTCATCATTGGGACGATGCCTACGTCGGCCCGGGCGCAGTCCCCATCAAGACAAAGGAGGGTTGGCTCGAGATCTATCACGGCGTTTACCGCTCCTGCAGCGGCGCAATCTATCGCCTCGGTGTCCTCCTGTTGGACATGAAAGATCCTTCCTGCGTCATCGGCCGCTGTAACGGATACGTCCTCGGCCCCAGAGAACTCTATGAGCGCGTCGGAGACGTTCCAAATGTCGTCTTCACCTCGGGAGCCGTTGCCGAAGACGATGGCACTGTGAATCTCTTTTACGGAGCCGCCGACACCGTAATGTGCTTAGCAACAGCTCAACTCGGGGATCTCCTTGCAGCCTGTAGAGAAGCAAGATAACTCGTCTGTCATGATGAAAGAGATTCTTTTTAATAATATCCTCCCCTTTTGGGACAAAGCGGTCGATCGAACGAATGGCGGATTCTACGGAAAAATAGACAATCACGGTACGCCGGACCCGCTAGCGCCAAAGGGGCTCGTGCAGCACGCGCGATTTTTATGGTCCTACTCGGCGCTTTATCGACAGTTTCGGGAAGAGTGGTTTCGCGAGAGGGCTCAGCATGCCAAAGAGTTTCTGCTGAACTCTTTTTATAATCGAGAGACAGGGGGGTGGAATTATCTGGTCGATTATCGAGGTCAGTCGATTGATAACCGCAATCACATTTATGCGTTGAGTTTTGTCGTCTATGGTTTTTCAGAATATGCGACCGCTTTTGACGAGAGAGAATCTTATCAAGTCTCACTCAAGACCTATGAACTCATTGAAAGGATCGCTCGAGATCGGCAGTATGGGGGTTATCACGAATGTTTCTCTTCTGATTTTAAAAAAATAGAGCAAATTCCAGAATATGGAACAGTGGGTTTCAACAAGACGATGAATACTCATATTCACCTTTTAGAAGCCTATACGACATTAACCGAGGCTTCTCATTCTGCCGCTGTGAAAAAATCACTCTGCCACCTCATTGACCTCATTTTAGACAAGATCCTGGATAAAAAGAGAAGAACGCTCCACCTTTTCTTCACCCCTGATTGGACTCCGCTCCCCTCCCCCATCTCATTCGGCCATGACATTGAACTCTCCTGGCTCCTGGTAGAAGCTGCTGAGGCGGCAAATTACCGGCTGGCTGAAGCAGAGAATGCATGTCTTTCTCTTGCAAAGAACACATTGAATGGACTCGACCTTGAAAAAGGGGGTCTCTTTTATGAAGGGGATCGTCAGATGCTGTCTGACAAAGATGAGATCCTTCGCTTCGCTCAGGATGACAGAGTCGCTCAGAATGACAGAACCACCAAAGTCTGGTGGGTACAGGCAGAAGGGCTCGTCGGGTTCCTTAATGCATACCAACTGAGTGGAGATCCCCGCTTTCTCTCTGCTTTCGAATCCACGAAACAATGGATCATGAGTCATCAAATGGATCATGCCCATGGCGAATGGTTTGACAAGATCTTTCCGGATGGCTCTTGCGGCACAGAAAAGGGCTCTGTATGGAAAACCCTCTATCATAACAGCCGCGCCTGTATGAAAATCATGGCCTTAGAGCATGTCCGATAAATATTCAGCCAGGATCGACAGATGAATTGCAACTAAAGGGAGGCGCAATGGATCTAGCCATCAAGGGGAAGTGTGAGGATTCCTATAACGGTAACTTTCTTAAACGGAGAGCGTTCCAAACCACTGACACAGAGCTAAAACTCATCGCGGCGCTGGCAATAATGGGACTCAGGAGGAGACCAAAGAAGGGGTAGAGCAAGCCCGCCGCAAGGGGGATGCCGAGGCTGTTGTAGATGAAGGCAAAGAAGAGATTCTGGCGGATGTTTCGCATGACCGCGCGGCTCAAAAGCCTGGCCCGCGCTATCCCGCGAAGATCCCCCTTCACGAGGGTGATCCCTGCGCTCTCCATCGCGACATCGGTCCCGCTCCCCATAGCGATTCCGACATGCGCCTGCGCAAGAGCCGGCGCATCATTGATACCGTCTCCCGCCATGGCAACCACTCTCCCTTCTCCCTGAAGACGCTTGACCACTTCAACCTTTTCATGCGGCAATACTTCTGCAATCACCTCATCAATGCCTAATTCCTTTGCAATCTTCTGGGCAGTCACCTGATTGTCCCCCGTCAGCATGACCAGCCGGAGCCCGGCAGAATGTAAGCTGCGGATCCCCTGCTGGGTCGATCCTTTAATCGGATCGACCACACTCACCAGACCTGCGGGCTTCCTATCGACAGCAACATAGACAGCTGTCTCTCCGCTGATGCTCATATTGGCTGCCACCGCAGGGAGATCTCCCAGTTCAATATCCATCTCATAGAGGAGTTTGATGTTTCCCAATGCGACTGAATGCCCATCCACCTTTCCTGTAATCCCCTTTCCAGGAAAAGATTGAAATTCAGAGACAGGAAAAAATGCGACCCCTTTTTCCTCTGCTCCTGAAACAATGGCTGTTGCCAGAGGATGCTCACTCCCCCGCTCGAGACTGCCAGCAAGCTGAAGAAGACGGTCCGCGTCAAATGCGTCACTCATCGACTCGACAGACTGAAGTCTCGGCTTCCCTTCTGTGAGTGTTCCGGTCTTATCGACAACGACGGTGTCGACCTTTTCCATTGTTTCGAGAGCCTCTGCGTTCTTCACTAATACCCCTCCCGAAGCCCCTCTTCCGACGGCCACCATGATCGACATCGGCGTCGCAAGACCCAAAGCACAAGGACAAGCAATAATGAGAACTGCAACAGCATTGAGAAGGGCATAGGTAAAATGCGGCTCTGGCCCGATCAAGGCCCAAACGGCAAATGTCACGAATGCGGCCAGCACAACCGCCGGAACAAAATACGCAGATACCGTATCTGCCAGACGCTGAATCGGCGCCCGACTCCGCTGAGCATCGCTGACCATCTGCACAATGTGAGCGAGGAGCGTATCACTCCCGACAGCCTCCGCCTGCATGATAAAAGTCCCATTCCCATTCACCGTCCCGCCTGTCACACGATCTCCTCTTTTTTTCTCCACTGGCATCGGCTCCCCGGTGATCATCGACTCATCGACTGAACTGAATCCATCGAGAAGGACCCCGTCGACAGGAACCTTTTCACCCGGGCGCACCCGCAATCTCTCCCCAGGCTCTACCCCTTCCAGTGCAGCATCTTCCTCCCGGCCGTTCTCCCGCACCCGGCGCGCCGTCTTCGGAGCGAGCCCCAGCAGAGCTTTGATAGCGCTGCTGGTGCGGCTTCGCGCTTTCAACTCCAAAACCTGGCCAAGCAGCACGAGAACGGTAATGATTGCCGCCGCCTCAAAATAAACAGCCACTTGATCTCCCATGAGAAAAGAAGGGGGAAAGATCTGAGGAAAGAGCACAGCAATGACACTGTAAAAATAGGCTGTGCCAATTCCGATCGATATCAGCGTAAACATGTTGAGCTTTCTTCTGACTATGGAGAGCCAGCCTCTCTCGAAAAAGGGCCATCCTCCCCAGAGAACCACCGGAGTGCTCAACACAAACTGCACCCAGATGGCCCATGCGGGAGAGATCAGCCGATGAAGGTGTAATGGGGGGATCATCTCCCCCATCACCATCAGCAAAATAGGGAGTGAGAGTGAAAGACTCACCCAGAAACGGCGGCTCATGTTCTTTAGTTCGGGGTCGACCTTTTCTTCCAAGGGAGTGCCTCCGAGTTCCAGTATCATCCCACAAATTGGGCAATTTCCAGGTCGATTTTGATGCACTTCCGGATGCATGGGACAGACATAGTCTGTCAGAGAGGGCCTGGAATGGGACTGCTCCGCCGCTCTTAATGCGTCTGGATGCTCATGACAACAGCTCTTTTTTTCGCTAACTTCAACCATACAGAAAGCTCCTTATTAGAACTCATTATTAGAACTCATTTCATAAACTCCTTCGTTGCGAGGCCGAGCGAAAAGCCCTCTCACGAAGCCGCAGGCATTTTGTCTTCAGTGTTCATCTGAAAATGCCAATCGTCATGAGGCCGAGCGAAAGATAGTGCAACAAGGCCGAGGGAAGAAAAGACGCCGAGGGCGTGCCACTTGGCACGTCGAGGCGTTTTTTCGACCGAGAACGAAGTTGCAATATCTTGCAGCCGGCCGCAGTAGATTGGCATTTCCGGATGAACACTAGAATCTCCACGCAAAATTGAGGTACGCGCTCCCCCCCTCAATGGAAGGATAAAGCCTCGCAGAAGTCCTCTTTTCATAACTATGAGCATTAAACACAAAACGCGAAGTAAAAAATCCCAACGCATACGCAAAAAAGACATCCGAGGCCCAGTGACCATTGTCATTCACTCTGGAAAATGCTGTCAGCCCAGCCATTCCATAGGCTAAGATAGGAATGACGATCGTCTTCTCATATTCAGAGGCAATGATCGTCGCCACTGACGCAGCCGATGACACATGACCCGACGGAAAAGCAAGATTTTTCTGCGAGAAACTCGGGCCATCCCAAGTGTCGGAAGAATCTCCTGTGCTCGGCCGATGACGATGCCCTGAGAATTTTATCAACTGAGTAAAAAGACCCGTGATGGCAAATCCTTCCACCGTTAAGAGAGCAAGTTTGCGCGCGCGCTTGTCTTCAAAAAGATGGCCATAGAGATAGAGTAAAGCCATTGGAGGCAATGTGTATTGCCCCTCCCCAAAAGGTCTGCCGATCTTCGCAAAGGTATTCGATGTCCCTGTCCTGCTGTGCTGCATCCAATCCCGGATCTCATCATCAAGCGCAAAAAAACCAATTGTTCCTCCCACCACTGCAGAAGCCAAAACCCAGTCTGTCCACTCCCATCTCACTGGGAATGTGACAATGTCCCAGGTGTCCTGCACGTAGGTGGCAATGTACTCTTCTCCCAAGCGAAAGTCTTCATTTTTGACGCGCTCGCAGTGCGTCAAAACATTCTTATATTTGAGTGCATTATCCTGAGCAAAAAGTCCATTTTCATTGACAACAAGCACTGCAGAAAGGAGCAAAAAAAGGAAGCGGATTGCTCGATATCCTCGACTTCTCGACTCGCCTTGCGCGCTCGAAGAATAAATAATTCTTGTTCGAGTCGAAATAATCATTGAGTCGTCCTTTGTCGCGACATGGCTCACACCTCCTCAACCAGGACCAATACAATACCAAACATCACAAATGCCAAGACAGCGCTTGCATAGAAGACAGCAGAGACCCCCCAGAATTTATAGAGCCCTGCCACAAAAAGAGGGCCTATCGTCTGGCCCAGCCGCAAAACCATTCCGTTGAGAGACATGAAAGCTCCCCGGTGCCGCGTCGGAGCCCTCTCTGAAATCAATGACTGAATATTGGGAATATTCAAACCCTGCGCAATTCCAAACAGGATAGTAGGGAGGAGAAAGCGCCAGAGTGTTTCCACCAGCGGAAAGATAAAGAGAGCGATGGCATAACAGAGGCAGGCAAACTGAATGAGCCTTTTCTCTGAGTAAGCTTTTCTCAATCTTCCCAATTGAGATGAAGTGATCGCAGTGCTGAGCGACATACTCGTCATCATAAGGCCAATCAACAAAGGGGATGCCTCAAAATTGTGACCGAGAAGCAGAGGAAAGTAAGTGAGATAGGCGCCAAATAAAATGACAAACGACAGAAATGTGGAAAGGAAAAGGCCAATAATCTGCCGATTCTTTAAATTCTGCCATACTCCATGGAGGTAATCCCTGAAATGCTCTTCTGGAAGGGATCTGGGACTCGTCAAACCCAAAAGAACCAAAAGAGCGACAGGAAGAGCAAGCAGAGAAAGGAAAAAAGGGTAATGCCACCCCAACATCGCCAATGCTCCCCCAATGAAGGGATAGCTCGCCACACCGATACTGAGAACCCCTGCATTGTAACCCATGGCGGCCGTCCGCTCTGAACCGGCATAGAGATCTCCGATGAGTGTCACATTGATAGCTCCAAGGCCCGCGGCCCCCATCCCCTGCAAAAAGCGGAGCAGCAAGAGGAGTCTGAAATCTTGAACGAAAGCACACGCTGTCCCGGCAATTGCAAAGAGAAGGAGCGCAGGAATGAGGATCCTTTTCCGGCCATACCGATCTGCCAGGATTCCCAAAACAGGGGTCAGAATGACGCCGGGAAGAGTGAAAAAAGTAATGAGGAGACCGATCGATTCAGAAGAGAGACCTAAGGCTTGAATCATCTTCGGAAACGCAGGTGTAATACTCGATGTCCCCATGACCGCGATCAATGTGACCAAAAAGATAATCTGCAAATTGCGGTGCTGATAAAGAGGCTTCGTCACGCCCCCCCCTTCCTCGCGGAAAAGAGAGAGAGGGTCCCGAACAGTGTCGCAAATCGCGCTCTCTCTTTCGCCTCAATAAAACCATCCTCTGCGAAAAGTGTCGGGAGCCTCCCCCGGTAGTTATCCTCCGTCATGGAATAGCCATCCAGCATCCTTACCATCTGAAAAGCAATCTTCATGAGAAGCGAGTGAGGGACGCCCCAATCGGCCACATGCATCTCGCCTCCGCGCTTGAGGACGCGATAGATCTCTTTGAGGGCCGCTCTTTTTTGATCCGCTGTCAGATGATGCAAGACCAGGCTCGTAAAAACACGATCGAAAGAGGCGTTTTCGAAGGGAAGATCTTGAGCCAAAGCATGATGGAAGCGAATCTCCGCTCCCTTCACTTCGCTCTTTCTTCTGGCAATGGCGAGGATCTTTGGATCGCCGTCGATTCCGACAGCCTCCACCTCCGCATAGCGCTCTTTAATCATTAAGAGGAGGGTGCCGGTGCCGCACCCCACATCCAAAACCCTGAAGCCAGGCTGAAGCTGAGCCTGTTCGATCAGATGGCCCTTAAAGAGAGCCTCTTTCGTCCCATGAGAAACGCAAAAATCGTAAAAGGGGGTCA
>JACQJE010000122.1 GCA_016205125.1 Deltaproteobacteria bacterium
AGAAGAGAGGCACCAGTGAATAGCCCAATCAATAGGGAACATGTGATTGAGATTTTGGATTTAAAAAGGGACATTTTGAACTCCTTATGCATAACAGACTTCTATTACACCTCAATCGTGACCATTTTTCTGATAATGAGCCCGCCGACGACCTGCAGACCGATCATGAAGGCGAGCAGAGCAATGCCAATCGGATGAGTGAACATCGGCTGGATATGGGCTGGATCGAGCATATAGAGGACAAAGGCAAGGACAAAGGGCATCAGCGTGACAATGATCCCCTGCAGGATTCCCTGCCGGGTGAGCGCTTTGATTTTGTTTTCGACCTTGATCCGCTCCCGGATGGTATAGGCGATGGTATCGAAAGTCTCAGCGAGGTTCCCGCCGGTTTCTCTCAAGATGATGATAGAGGTGACAAACATCTCGACATCTTCCAGGGAGAGGCGTTTGCTGAGGTTCCTGAAGGCCTCTTCAACAGAGACCCCGATCTTGTATTGAGCGAGAATGAGATTAAATTCCTGAGCGATTGGATTCGGCATCTCTTCGACGACAAGTTCGAGCGCCTGCATGACACTTAACCCTGATTTGAGAGCGTTCGACATCAGCGTGAGCGCATCGATCATCTGGTGATTGAATTTTTCCTGCCGCTGTTTGATGAGGAACGCGATCAGTGGTTTGGGTGTTTTCAGTGCCAGGAGCAATGCCGCGGACGAGAAGACGATCGCCGTAAAGTAATTCGGAAGAAGGCTCAGGAAGACGAGCGTGCAGAGAAGGGATGCTCCGCCGAGGGTCATCCAGAGAACTTTTCTTCGGGAGAGGGTAATGAATAGGGTGTCGAGCTGTTTGACGATCCAGTCGACATTGCCGATGGTCTGTTCGCGGAGAAGATTGAGAACGCGCTGGTGGTGACGGTAAACAAAGACGAAAGTGACTATGCCGACTGCCGCAAATGCTGAAAACTTAATCAACTGATCCATATCTGGTTTTCCTCCCCTCCCTTACGCTGATTTCTGAAATATTTGACGCGGCAGGAGGACCCCCATCTGCTCAAATTTCTCGAAAAATTTGGGGACCATCCCTGTGGCGGCAAAGTGCCCTTTGACATGCCCCTGGGTATCGATTCCCTGCTGTTTGAAGGAAAAGATCTCCTGAAGCGTGATGATCTCTCCCTCCATGCCGATCACTTCGCAAACGCTGGTGATTTTTCTGCTTCCGTCAGAGAGGCGAGCTGTCTGGACGATCAGATCGATGGCTGAGGAGATCTGCTCGCGGATTGCCCTCGTCGGGAGGTCGAGTTCTGCCATGAGAATCAGTGTTTCGAGCCGTGAGAGACAGTCGCGCGGGCTATTGGCGTGAAGCGTTGTCAGAGAGCCGTCGTGACCGGTATTCATCGCCTGAAGCATATCGAGAGCTTCTGCGGAGCGGCACTCTCCAACCACGATTCGGTCGGGACGCATTCTGAGGGTATTTTTCACAAGATCGCGAATGGTGACAGCCCCCTCCCCTTCTATATTGGCAGGCCTCGCTTCCAATCGGCAGATGTGAGGCTGGGGGAGCTGTAATTCTGCCGAGTCTTCCACAGTGACGATCCTCTCGTGCGAAGGGATAAAGGCCGCGAGCGCATTGAGAAGCGAGGTTTTTCCGGAGCTGGTGCCGCCAGAGACGATGATGTTGAGTCTTGCTTCGATACACGCCTTAAAGAATTTGGCCATTTCAGGAGACATAGAGCTGAATTGCACAAGATCCCGGCAGGTGAAGCTCTCTTTTGAGAATTTTCGAATCGTCAGCGTCGGCCCCTGAATTGCTAGCGGCGGGATGATGGCGTGAACCCGGGAACCGTCAGGGAGGCGGGCATCGACATAAGGGGTCTTTTCGTCAATGCGCCTTCCCAGGGGGGTGACGATCCGCTCAATGACACCCAGCAGTTGAGCATCGCTCAAAAAGCGCGCGGGGGTCAGCGTCAGTTTCCCTTCGCGCTCGATATAGATCTGATCTTTGTTGTTCACCATGATCTCGGTAATGGAATCGTCAGCGAGGAATTCCTCGAGCGGTCCGAGTCCGAGAGCTTCATCCAGAATCTCTTTGACCAGTCTGGTGCGATCGTCGCGAGTCTTGAGCTCTGTCAAAATGGGGTTTTTCTCATTTTCGATGATGTCCAGAATGGCTTTTTTCGTCTGCTCTCTCAATACCGCCTGTTGTTTCGGATTGTAGATATCGTTGGGGAGCTTTTTGAGATCCATCACTTCAGAGAGCTGTTTGTGGATCTTGAGTTTTAGCGCAACAACGGGATCATCTTCATCGACGTCATGCCGCGTCGCCCGGGAATAGAGCCTCCTCTCTTTACTCAGTAAACGGGCCGGTATGGACCCCGCAGGGGGAACTGCAGGATCCGCATGCCCAGCATATATGGAGCTGACGTTAGTGTGGCGGGGTTTATTTAAGGTGGCCAGCCGTTCTAAAAGCTTTGTTTCCCGCATCATCTGCATCCAGATCGCACAGCTCTGGATCAGCGGGGATCTCGGACTCACGAGCGCTACAGGCTGTCCTCTCATGAGAGCGTGGGTACACCCCTCGTCATCCTCGGCGAGAAGCGCCAGAATTGGATGATTGAGATTTGCCTGTATCATTGCAGGGGAGATCGCTGTTTTCTGCGGCATCCGGTTGACGATGATTTGGATCATTTCTTTCGGAAAGAGATAAGATTGAATCCCTTCCAGGGCTCGTTTGGTTTGGTGAATGACCAGAATTTCAGGGTTCGACACGACAAAGATCGCTGTCGTGCGCTCGAAGATCTTGAGGATGACGGGGTCGAGGATATTGCCGCAATCGACAACGATATAGGCAAAATGACCCTCCAGCGCATTGAGTGTCGCGTCAATCAATTGGATTGTCAGGAGATGGCGCTGGGAGATTTCCCGATGGGTTGTCAGGAGTGTGATGCCGCTCGGATGCTTTGCCAGCACTGTCCGGAGATCTTCCAGATGAGCGGGGGGATTGTTGAGTGATGCGAGGGTTGCCGTTTGCTGGTGAAGACCGAAGAGGAGCTGTTGATCTCCCGCGCTCGTGGCATCCGCATCAAACAGGAGGACCGGCTGTCTCGACTCCTGCTGAAGGAGGAGAGAGAGGTTTGAGGCGATGACCGATTTGCCGACACCCCCCTTACCGCCGTAAATTGCCAGAACCTGAGTCTTCATTACTCTGCAACCCCCTCCTCAGAAGAATGTTCGACGTCTGCCGCTTGCGTTTTTGAATCGATCCGTTTCAAGCGAAATTTCTTCTCGATCTCTTTGCTTCCGTAACTTGCCGATGGAAGAATCTCCGGGTGGAGGAAGATGACAAACTGGCTCTTTTTCTGCCGAAATGCCTTGGAGCGGAGCAGTGTAAAGAGGGGATCCGAACTCTGAATTCCCGCAGGGAGGCGGTTGAAATCTATATTGACAGAATTGTCGACTACACCGGCAATGGCAGCGCTCTCACCCGAACTGACCACTAATTCTGTAGTGACTTTGTTGGTCGTAATGGAGGGCTGTCCCTCCTGATTGACTGAAATGAGGGCACTCAGAGTGAAGTCGACATTGAGATTGATCGCGTCTTTCGCGCTTGGAAGAAGGGTCGGTTCGACCGTTGTCGCGAGACCTGTTGAAGCGAACTTGGTCCCCCGGTCCCCTCTTCGCCCAAGAGCCGTATAGGGAATCTTTGTCTCATTCTTGAGGACCCCCTTTCGACCCTCCTTAATGAGAACGGAAGAGGTTTTCAGAATCCTCGCATGTCCATGCTCCCGTGCCCGGTTGAGTTTCGGCAGGAGATTCTTGATCGTTCCTGTAAGGGCCCCGCCAATTTGTCCTGTGGTGCTCGAAAAGCTCGCTTCGGTGTTATCGAACAGGGTCGGTGTCCATTGGAATGCAAAGCTCTTGAGGAAGTCTTTGCTCAACTCGACGTAATAGGCAGTCACTTTGATGGTCTTTCCTGGAGCGGGGGGTGGAGTGGGGCGAACCCTCAGGAGGTTGACGACCGCGAGCATGGGCTGAGGGCTCTGGAGCATCCCGACTTTTTCACCATAAGAGACAAAGGCATCGGGAAGGTAGGTTTTGGCAATCTCCATCGAACGGATGGCATCCGCTTCGGAATCCACAACTCCTTCGACCAGAAAGTGACCATTGACCGCCCGAACATGGACTTCCGGGTTGTCGATGTCTTTTTCGATTTTCTGAGCGATGACCTGCTGAGCAATATTCGAGAGAATGGCGATGATGGCCACTTCGCTCTTCTCATATTGGCTCACGACAGCCACAACGCGGCTCACGTCTGCAGGCAGCAGGAGTTCGCCGTCGATGACAACGCGGTTTCCGACAATCTTGATCTCAATCCCTTCAATCTGTCCGAGGAGCGATTTGAGCTCATTCACAATTTTTGCGAGGTCGCTCTTCGTCACAAAGATGACCTGTTTGACCCGCTCTTTTCCACTCCGGTCCCGGACGACGATATTCGTATTTCCCGTTTTTTTGGGGACAAGCTGGAGCTGGCGCTGTTCAGGCAGTACGACGTAATCGCAGACGGAACTATCCCCGACGGAAACAATGCCGGGCAGGAAGCTGAGGTGAATGGTATGCGTTACCCCTGAAACGAGGGTGAGGCTCGGGTATTGATCGAGTTCGATCCGCTTATTCGCGGCTTTTCCCAAACAGAGTTGGGGGGCGGCCACTAAGGTGGTCATCAAGAGAGCAAAGAGGGGAATGTTCGTTTTCATCTTTATTTACCTTCCGTTAAAATCCTGGAGAAATCGTTGAGCTCCTGATTTCAAGCCAGCGGGGGCCATTCTGCGCCCTGACCTGCTCTCGCCTCCCTTTGACACTGCGGGATCCAAGCACGCGGTCGAGATCAGTGGTAAAGAGGTTGTAGCGGCTTCTGTCATCGGGGTTGCGAAGACTCAAAAAGAGAATTCCTTCGCCTGCAGTCATGAGATAAGTCAGAGTCTGTCCCTGAATCGGATCGACTTCGACCGTCACTGTTGCGAAATTCGTATCTTTGCTGAGATTGACCTTTCTCACCTCGCCCGTGACGGGGTCTTTGACCATTTCCATCGGGACATCGTTAGTGATGTTTTTCCCAGTGGCGAGTACTAAGACATCTTGCAAGACAGTTTTAACCTCCCTCTCTTCACGATCCCCTGTCCCGTAGTCGACTGAGGAGAGAATATCGACCCGGTTTCCCGGCTGGATCAGACGCGCAACGCCGTGAACGTCACTGACAGGGATCGTCATGGCGCGCATTCCAGGCGTGATTTTGTACGCCAGTCCCGTCTTGCTCCCCGGGTCGAGAAGTTTGGTGTCCAGGACCTGTTCCCCCGCTTTAACGGGAACAGAGGCGATTTTTCCGACTACGAGATCGAGTTCCTGCATGACACCTGGCTGAAGATATTTTTTCGGGAGGTGGTCGATTCTGACCATGATCTTATCGACCATCGTCATCTCTTCGATGTTTTGTGTGGCGACCACAACAGGGACCACCCCTGCCAGGTCGAGGAGAGTCTTCTCCCGCTGGTCGATGTAAAAATAAACCAGCGCAATGGCGAGCGCTGCCATGGCGAAGGAGATGATGATTGCTCTTGAGTTCGTCATGCGTATTCCTCCAGAATGGGGTCCCCAAAAAGTACCACTTTTTGGGGTGGGAGAATCTTACCTGCACGCCGCATCGCGGCAGATGCCGACAGTGGTATCCAAAATAATTTCCCGTCCGTTACTCTTGCCAAAAGTTGCGACAGTTTTGCGCACCCTTTCGTCGGGTACAGCTGTATCAGTGGCTGCGGGTGCCGCGGGAGTGACCGTGACACTCAGGCTCGTTTTCCTGTTCTGGTAGAGGTTCCGATGGATGCTGTCGTTGTCTTTGCCAAGGCCGAAATTTTCCCCTGCGCGAAGGTCTCTCCAGTGATCTATTGTCTGCCACAATTCGTACCGCGCTTTCGTCTGGTGAATCACAGCGCTGTGGATGGCTTGAAAGTATTGGAAAAGCCAGACGATCAGAGCCATGATAAAGGGGAGCACGAGCAGTGTTTCCACAACAGCCTGTCCCTTTTCACTTCTCTTTTGCATCGATCTCATCGCAGTCATCCTCTTCTTATTCCCCATTGTCGCAAGCAATCCGCATTTCAGAACAGCTTGGCTCCTTTCCGAGAACGGCTTGCACTTCCAACTCTACTTCTTTCGGACGAGTGATTTGATCCGCTGGGCGTCTGATTGGAGAGAGTGTCTCGTCGTTCTCCACCCGCTTTTCCGAGGGGATCGGAATAAAGGGGACAAAGAGCGGAACAGCAAATTTGAGATTGACGCCGATTTTTCTGCCAGTGGGGAGTGTGGTTGAGTTCTCAGGCTGGTCCGATTCGATCAGATACTTGTCACTCGTCAGTCTCGCAAAAGGGCCAAAAAGGGTCTTGTTGGAGGTCCCAATCATTTTTTCCACTGTCTCTTTGACGAGACGGTCCGCTTTTTGCGGATCGGAGTGCACCAGATTCGTGCGGGCCGCCATGAAGGCGACATACTGAAAATATTCAGAAACGGTCATTGAGATTGCCAGTTGGAAGAAGAGAAAGACGAAAAAGAAGATGAGGAAGGACATGAGCAGGAATTCGGTTGCGCTCTGCCCTTTCTGCGATGAACTGGCGATTTTCTTGTCATGCTGCGTTGTTAAATTTCGGTTCATTCTTTTCCTATGTTCCTATGGTTCATCAGTGTGTTTTAAAGGAAATCATCTCTTTTCCGTTCATTTCCCCTGTCTTCACGGTGTTCTGAAATGCTCCCCTCATTTCATCAATCACTCCTGCTGTCCGGGGGGTTGTCCATTTGTAAATCAGAGAGGCGATCATCGTGAGGAGCGCGATCAACAGCAAGTATTCCACGGATGTTTGGCCTTTCTCTGAGCGTTTCTTAAACATAAGCCTTCTTTCCACTCTCCTTACAGAAGAGGAGTCAATATCCCTCCCTGCATCCCGATCAAAGCAAGGAGCAATGCCGGTCCATAAGGCATCCAATGGCACTGCTGCAGGTGGGGGAGCTGGAGGTCGTACCCCGGAACCAGAAAAGAGATCAAAAAGCGTTTCATGTCTGAAAGCCATGGAGAAAAACGGCGCGTCACAAAGAGGATGAAAAGGGCGATCAGCCCGCCGATGATCAGCGCGTAAAAACCGACACTGACTGCCATGCGCCAGCCAGCGACGGCTCCGATGGCGCCGAGCAGTTTCGCGTCGCCTGCGCCCATAATTCCACCGATACAGAGCGGGAGATAAAGCGCAAGACCCACACCTAATCCGCTGAGGGCAAAGGCGGCTCCGCTCAATCCAGTTGTGTAAGCGTGAAATGCGAGGCCAAAGAGCGCGAGGGGGAGGGTGAGTAGATTGTAGATCTTCTTCGTGAAGAGATCAGTCAGCGCTCCGATTGCAACGCAGGATAAGAGAGCAATATTTAGAAATGTCGTCATCTCAGCTCCTTTTACTTTTGAAAACCTCGTCCACTGCTGAGGGCACCTGCTATCTTCTGATTCGCGTTGGGGAGCCATTGGCTCAATCTCTCATGCAGCTGCGCTAGGCTGTTCAGCATGAGGAGTGAGACGATGGCGACCAGCAGAAGATACTCGACAATGGTTTGCCCCTCTTCTCGGCAGGGGATACGTTTCGAACCCATGAGCGGTTTACTTGATTGAGGCGCTTGTGAAGTTGGAAATTGCCCCTTCCACTTTTTCCATGACGGTGTTGACAAGCTCTTTCATCTTGTCTTTGAAGTGGTTTCCAACGGCAATGACAACAGCCACAATGACCGAGAGAATCAGAATGTATTCTGTTGCGGATTGACCGCGCTCATCTCGTAAGAAGGTCTTAAACATCGTAATCTCCTCTGTATCCATCTCGCCGCTTGCAGAGTTCCTTTTTGGCTCACAGAGCGGCAGAGAGGAATGAAATGACCCCTTTTTCTATTGTGCTGTTGATTTAGGAAAGGCGGGAACGGCCTATTCGATAGCAATAAAGTTAATCATGAACTCTAACTTTATTATCGAATTATGTAGTAATACTAACAGAAAATCATTATTATGTCAAACTTATTTTTACTCTCCTGCAATGGCTTGTCTCCCTTGGCCTTTTCCGCCGCAGAGACCTGTAAAATATTTTGACAGCACCTATCCATCCGAAAAGACTTTTGTTTCCGGCCATCCAAAATCTGCTACCCATTTCGGTGCAGTAACCTTGAAG
>JACQJE010000131.1 GCA_016205125.1 Deltaproteobacteria bacterium
AATTTTGGAAAAAGCAGGTTCCTTTCTATTAGGACCGCTGGGATACTCTGTCGCTCAAAAAGGCTACTGGCGCATTATCAGGCCTGCCCAAAAAATCTTGACAGATCAGTTAAAACCGGTCTCAGAACTCCTATTGCCGCCTCTCTCAACTCTTCCAAAGGTCCATTATCGCAATGGCACAATTGACGTCGATGACCTGGCCTTTGATCTCGTCTGGTCTGACAATCGACTTGCGCTCTATTCCAAAGAAAAGGATGTCGCGATCGATCTTAACGAAGCGAGTATAAAATTAAAAGACCCTCTGCTGGCCATCCCATTTATTGAAGATCTGGCGCAAAAAATTTCCCTGGAAAAAGTTGGACATCTAAAAGATATTTTTGGCACCTCAAAGGCCTATGCGTTTGGGATGGATCCTGTTTCACTTGCTTCGATTGTTGCCGTGGCTCTGCTCCTCATGATTTTAAAGGTATTAATCATAGCAGCCATTCTGACAATCGCATTGCCGCTTTATGCGGATTACAGTGCCAGGCCGGATCATTTTGTGGCCGATCAGTTGACAAGGGAAAGATTGCGAGATGAAGATTTTTTTCAAAAAACGGTGAGAAATTTGGACACAGTGGTGCAGGACGGAAAAAGGAAGTATTCGGGTGAAGAGTATCGCCGCGAGATCATCTCAGAATGCCATGAAATCCTGCAGGCTCATTTTGCGGGTGCCTTCTCTGAAGAAGCTTCTACCTATTACGCAAGAGTTCTCTACATTCTGTCTCGCTACTCAGATGATCCTCACTCCCTTGAGGTCATCGACTCCTTTCAAAAGGAAGCAGAACCGTGGGTCAGAGGTGAGGAGAGAGAACAGCTGTTGTCATGTATTCAGCGGGCAGGAGCGGAGATTGAACTTCGGAGTCAAGCTGTGCAACGTTAGGCTATTTACCGCCGCGCCCCAGGGCTTTAAAGATGGACCACATCGGAAGGTACACCGAGAGGGCGATAAAGAGAATGACGACCCCCATACCGACAATCAGAACCGGTTCGATCAGAGCGGTCAGCCGCTTGATATTTCGTTCCACTTCATCTTCATAAAAGACAGCCATCCGGTTGAGAACGGAGGGAATGTCTCCTGTGGCCTCCCCAATAGCGAGGAGCTGAATGACAAAGGGGGTGAATATTTCCTGTTTGGCAAACGCGATGCTCATTTTCTCCCCTTCGCTGATCGGCTGTTGAACGTCGCGTATCGCCTTTGAAACAACTGGATTGGCAATAATGGGAGCCACAATGCCGAGGGCTTCAATCACTGGAATGCCGAATTGGTAAAGGGTGCCAAAGAAACGGGCGAAACGGACAATCGAGATCTGCAGTGCAAGGTTGCCGAGCACAGGGATGCGCAGGAGAAGTTTCCCGTAGTTGTAAGCCCCTTTTGGAGTCTTGAGGTACCGCTTGACGAAAAAAACGATCACTGCGATCAGTCCGAGAAGATAGTACCAGAGGTTTGCCAATCCCTGTTGGATACCGATGATGATGCGCGTGGGGAGAGGCATCTCTGTGCCGAGCTGTCCAAAAAGGTTCATGAAACGCGGAATGACGAATGAAAAGATGACAATGAGGGCTAGACCGAGTGCTGCCATGACGAGTTTCGGATAACGGGTGGCCGATTTGATGCTGTTTTTATTGCGCTCATCGAAATCTTTGAGATCAGCAAGCCTTTCGAGCGCTTCTCCCAAATTACCTCCAATTTCTCCCGCCCTGACGACGTTTACGGCAACAGGGTCGAAGATAATGGGATGTTTTCCCATCGCCTGGGAAAGGGAACTCCCGCCCTCAATATCTATCCGGATTATTTTTAAGATCCCCCCCAGAGGAGTCGCGCCGATCTCGCCAATGATCATCCCTAAAGAGTTGAGGAGTGTAATTCCGGCCCGCAGCATGCTTCCAAGCTGGCGGGTGATATTGATGAGATCCTTAGGCTTTACCAATTTCTTCTTTGAAAAAAGCTCAATTCTTTTCGCTTCTGGCTTTACGCTGATCGGGAGAAAATCCTGCCCCCGAAGATGTTTCACGACGGCATTGCTGTCCTCCGCTTCATAGATCCCTTCATAAAGGGCTCCCTTGCGATCTCTTGCCTTATAGAGAAAGCGCATGATCTAAACAGACCTCCTATCTTTACTGCTTGCGCGCTAATCCTCGGTCGAGACCCGCATCACCTCTTCAAGGGTCGTCACCCCTCTTAAGACTTTGTCGATCCCATCGTCGAATATGGTTTTCATCCCCTCTTTCCTGGAGAGCGCCTTAAGCTCGGAGGCGCTGACTCTCTGCATGATTTTGCTGCGGATCGATTCGGTCATCATCATCAATTCAAAGAGTGCTGTTCTTCCGCGATAACCGATGTGGTGACACTCGTCACAGCCCACCGCGGAATAGAGCGCCGCGCCTTCGGGAAGCTTCTGATCAGGAAAATATTTGACCATCGTCTCCACGCCGGCTCTCTCTTCTTTACAGCTTGAACAGAGGACCCGCACGAGACGTTGGGCGAGCACACCAATGATTGAAGAGGAAATCAAAAAGGGCTCAATCCCCATGTCGATGAGACGGGTACAGGCGCTCGGCGCATCGTTGGTGTGGAGAGTGCTGAAGACAAGGTGGCCTGTGAGCGCCGCGTGAATCGCGATGCTTGCAGTCTCGCTATCCCGGATTTCACCCACCATGATGATGTCCGGGTCCTGACGAATGATGGCGCGCAGGCCTGTCGCAAACGTGACGCCTGCTTTGGGATTCACCTGGGATTGGCGGATCAGGGGCAGGTTGTATTCGACCGGGTCTTCAATCGTGATGATATGCTTTTCCGGACTATTGATCTGGTTGAGGGAGGTATAGAGTGTCGTTGTTTTTCCGGAACCTGTCGGGCCGGTAGCGAGAATCATGCCGTAGGAACGCCTGAGGAG
>JACQJE010000132.1 GCA_016205125.1 Deltaproteobacteria bacterium
GGAGAGAAGGTTGCGGGACTGTCGCTATCCCCTCAAATGGACTGAGATTCACCTCGATGCCGTTTCTCATAATTATCGGATACTGCGTGAAAAGATGGGTCCGGCTGTGGAATTGATGGGGGTTGTGAAGGCGGAGGCTTATGGTCATGGCGCAGTGGAAGTGGCGCGTCACCTTGAGAAGCTCGGAGTCGATCAACTTGGGGTCGCGATTGTTGAGGAAGGGTTGGAGCTGAGAGGGGCGGGGATTAAAAGCCCTATTGTCGTTCTGACGGGAGCGAACAGCGGCGAATTTGGATTAGTCATGGAAGGCGGGTTGATCCCGGTTTTGCACCAGATGGAGATGGCGGAGGCGCTGAATGCGTTTGCTCAGGAGAGGAAGAAGAAGATTCCCGTGCACCTCAAATTTAATACAGGGATGAACCGTCTTGGATTTTCACTCAGAGAACTCCCTTCTTTGCTCAACTGGTGGAGAGAATGGAAGGGGCTTGAGGTCATTGGGGTCATGACGCACCTTGCCTGCGGTGATCAGCCGGATCATGAATTGACTCGAGAGCAGAGGAGATGCTTTGACTTCATTCTCAGAGAGATTGAGGAGTGCGGTTTAAAGATTCGCTACGCTCATCTGGCGGCAAGTTCGGCTGTTTTGTCGGGTTATGGATATGGAGACCGGTTCAATCTCGTACGGTCTGGGCTTGCCCTTTATGGAGAGAGTCCGTTTCAAAAATCCGCTACCTCCCTTCAGTGCGATCAGGGGAGATTCATTAGCGACGGAGAGATCCTTCGCGGATCCTTCACTGCGTTCAAGGACATGGTTTACCCTCGAGCGAAGCGAAGGGCTCAGGATGACAATCCCGCTCAGGATGACAAGTTGGTACAGGATGACGAAGGCACTGCTCAGGGTCAGGATGGCAAGTGTGGGGATTCGAATGACAGACAGAGTGCGCAGTATGAAAAGAGTTACTTATTGGGGCTGGCGATGGAGTTGCGGCCAGTGATGGAAGTCAAAACGAGAGTCCTTGCCCTTCAGGATGTTCATGCTGGGGAGTCTGTCAGTTATGGGGCCGCTTTTCGGTGTGAAAGAGAGAGTCGGATTGCGGTTCTTCCGTTTGGTTATGCGGATGGGTATTGTCGCGCACCCAAAAATTGTTCAGTGCTCCTTTCCGGAAAGCAAGCTCCTGTTGTTGGAAATGTCTGTATGGATCTCATGATGGTCGATGTGACAGAGATCGGCTCTATCGAGGTTGGGGATGAGGCGGTTCTGCTGGGCGCCCAGGGCCCGGCGCGTATTTCGGCTGGCGAGTTGGCGGAAAGATTTGGAACGATTCCCTATGATGTGTTATGCCGATTATCTGGGAGAGGGATCAAGAGTTATATGGTGGAATCTCTATGAGTGACAAACGGTACGCATTGCTAAGCACCTGGAATAAGGAGGGGCTTGTCCCCTTTGCAAGCGGTCTTGCGAAACTCGGTTTTCGCATCCTCTCCACCGGCGGGACGGCAAAAGTACTGCAGGACGCAGGAATTAGTGTGACGGATCTGGAGTCGTATACAGGAGCTCCGGAAATATTGAGGGGGCGCGTCAAATCTCTTCATCCGAAAATCTTTGCCGGTATCCTGGGGGTGCCGGAATTTGAAGACCATGCGGCAGATCTGGAGGCGCAAGGGATCGAGGTGATCGATCTGGTGGTGGTCAATTTTTATCCCTTTGAAGAGGTGATTGGCAAAGGGGGGAGTTCGTTTTCAGAGGCGATTGAGCACATTGATATTGGAGGCCCCTCTCTGGTGAGAGCGGCGGCAAAGAATTGCCGCAGAAGCACTGTTGTAGTTGATCCTGCCGATTATAAAAAAGTTCTTTCAGAGATGAGAGAATTTCAGGAGGTGCGCTGGCAGACCCGCCTCGCTTTGGCGCACAAGGCGTTCCGATTAACAGCGCACTATGACGCGATCATTTCGAACTACTTTACGAGTCAGACCGATCATCATTTTTCTTCGCCGGCGGGTGAAACCTTTACACTGACCGGACGGGAGTGGAAGCCTCTTCGTTACGGAGAAAATCCGCATCAGCGGGGATGGGCTTTTCAAGTGCTGGACGATGGGTCTGAGGCTTCTGTTATTGGTGCGGATCAGATGAACGGGGAGCCGCTTTCGTACACGAACATCATCGATGCAGACGCGGCGCTCAATCTGGTATTGAAATTGGCCTCTCCGGCATGCGTCATTGTGAAACATGGCAATCCATGCGGTGCTGCAGAGGGGGCTCTCAAACTGAATGACGCCTACATGAGCGCTCTGCAGTGCGATGACCGTTCTGCCTTTGGCGGAATTGTCGCGGTGAACGAATGCATCGATAAGGAATTTGCTCAACAGTTGATGGAGCGATTCTTTGAAGTCATCATTGCGCCGGAAGTTTCGCCAGAAGCTCAAGAGGTTTTTAAGCAGAAGGGGAAGTTAAAGGTCTTGCGATGGAAGATGCACCGGACCTCACTTTTTGCAAAGAGACCCCTCGCGATTCGCTCTGTCAGCGGCGGCTTTCTGGTGCAGGAGAAAGATATGGCGGTTGAAGAGACGCAAGGGTGGCGGATGGTGACAAAGAGAAAACCGACGGCTGAGCAGATGCTCGATCTCAGTTTCGCATTGCGTGTGGCGACCCATGTTGCGTCAAACGCGATTGTTCTGGCAAAGGATCGGGTGACCGTTGGAATTGGAGCGGGGCAGATGAGCCGGATTGACGCACTGGAGATTGCGGTCCAGAAAGGGGAAAGAGTCTCTGGTTCCGTGCTGGCCTCTGATGCTTTTTTCCCTTTCCGCGACAGTGTCGATCGCGCGGCGGCTGTGGGTGTTTCGGCGATCATTCAGCCCGGAGGTTCGCGGCGGGACGATGAGGTGATTGCGGCGGCCGATGAAAAAGGGATGGTCATGGTTTTTACTGGAGTGAGGCATTTCCGTCACTAACGCTGGGATCTAATCATGGCTGACCAGGGGGGGGAGAAAGAGAGGGGAGAGCGCCGCCATTGGCTGGTGAGGAGCACTTCTCACCATGTTCTTGGACCTTTTACCTCTCAGGAAATTGAAAAAGAGATCCGGGCGGGAACACTTTCCCTGCGCGATGAAATCTGCCCGTCAGGCGGCAAATGGGTTGAATTGTTTCGAGCCGAGCCCTTTTTGAAAGTCGTTAAAGA
>JACQJE010000136.1 GCA_016205125.1 Deltaproteobacteria bacterium
ATCGGGGGGTGACCACTGCACCACCGATCATAACTTTGGTGGAGAGGCCCTCTTTTTTGACCGCCTCAATCACCACCTTCATCTGCATCATGGTGGTGGTCATCAGGGCGGAGAGGGCGATGATTTCAGCCCTCTGCTCCTTGGCAGTCATGATAATGGTCTCCGCCGGGACATTGCGACCGAGGTCGATCACGTTATAGCCGAAGTTTTTTAGCATCAGGATGCAGATATTCTTCCCGATGTCATGGATATCCCCTTTGACAGTGGCAAAGACGATGGTCCCTTTCGACTCTTTTGGACCTTCCGCTTCCAGGAGAGGGGTGAGGATCGCTACGCCGGCCTTCATTGCCTCCGCCGCGGCAATGAGGTGCGGAATAAACTTCTTCCGCTGACCGAAGAGATCCCCCAGATGCCGGATAGCCGGAGTGAGGGTGTCGGTAAAGAGAGGAAGCGGCTTTTCCCCTTCCGCAAGAGCTCTGTGGACGAGCGGAACAATCCCATCTCTATCTCCTTCGACGACGGCGTCGAAGATCAGATCTCGCGTCGTCTTAGGTGGTGTCTTACCTTCTCTGTCTATTTCCTCTCCCTCTTTTTTCCCAATCTCCTCTCCCCTTGTGGGAGAGGATGAAGGAGAGGGGGAAGATCCCGCACCCTTTTTTTCGCTTTTTTCATCCCTCCCCTGGAAGAGGGAGATGAAATATTTGCATCCGGGATCTCTCTGGCTAAAGAGAGTCGCTGCGGCAATGGTGTCTTTTAACTCTGAGTCGAAGGGATCGAGAATCGCCGCATCAAGCCCTTCATAGATCGCCTGAGCTAGAAAAGTGCGATTGATGAGGTGGCGGAAGGGGAGTCCAAATGAGACGTTGCTCAGCCCCATGGAGGTAGGGCATCCGAATTCACGTTTGATCAAGCGGATGGTCTCCAGCGTTTCACAGGCAGCGGATTGCGCGGCAGAAACGGTGAGAGAGAGGACGTCGAAGATAAAGCGATTCCTGGGGATACCGAGATCTTCTCCCCGGCGGAGGATCTTCTCAGCGCATTTGAGCCGCTCTGCCGCGCGCTCCGGAATCTCATCCCCTGCGACCAAAGCGATGACCGCCGCGCCATACCGTTTGACGAGGGGGAGAATCTCTTCAAGCCGCTCCTCTTCGGCATTGACGCTATTCACCAAGGCCTTTCCTGCGTAAATTTTCAGTCCCCTCTCGATAGCGCTGGTAAATGAGCTGTCGATGACGAGCGGGACATCGACTGCCGCCTGAACTGCACGTATGGCCCTATCCATCATCGCCGCTTCATCGATGAGCGGGACCCCCACATTGATGTCGAGCGCGGTCGCTCCAGCCTCGACCTGTTTTTTGGCCTCCTGAACGATTAGGTCGGTTTTTCCTTCCTCAATCGCCTTAGAAAATTTCTTTCTCCCTGTCGGGTTAATCTTCTCTCCAATCAGGACAAAAGGGTGATTGGCTCCGATTTCTAAAACGCGGCTTCGATTTGTGATTTTCAGACCAGCGGGGAGAGAGCGCTCAATCGGTTTTCTCCCCTCCATCGCCTGAGCTAACATCTGGATGTAGAGGGGTGTGGTGCCGCAGCAGCCGCCGATGAGATTGGCTCCAGCCTGCCAGAAGGGGATGGCGTATTCGACAATCTCCTCTGCAGTCAGAGGAAATACGGCTTCACCATTCTTGATGACGGGCAAGCCTGCATTAGGCTGGATCGAGAGGGGAAGTGATGTTGCTTCTCCCATCGCTTGAAGCACAGGGAGCATCTGCTGCGGTCCGGTAGAACAATTCACGCCGACGATATCTACGCCCAATCCCTCCAGCACAACGGCTGCAGTTTTCGGATCTGTCCCGGTATCCGTCATGCCATCGACATTGAAGGTCATGTGAGCCAGGATTGGCAATGAGGGGGCACCCTCTTTTGCTCCAATGACAGCGGCCCTCAATTCGCAGAGATCAAACATCGTCTCAATGACGATCAGATCGGCACCCCCCTCTGCCAGTGCCTTTGCCTGGTTGTAGAAGTATTGGATCGCCTGATCAAAAGGGAGATCCCCTGTCGGCTCAACGGTTAATCCGAGCGGGCCGATGTCGCCGCCGACATAAGCTTGGTCTTTTACCACTTTGCGGAGATTTGCCACCGCCGCATGAGTGATCTCGCGGCAACGTTCCGCCGCGCCATACTCCGCCAGGCGGGGCTCCGTGGAACCAAAGGTGTTTGTGAGGAGAAGTCGTGCTCCCGCTTCAAAATACTCGCGATGGACCTGCTGGATGATTTCGGGGCGTTCGAGATTCCAGAGATCGGGCGCGTAGCCGTTCGGAAGCCCCCGCTTCTGAAGAAGGGCCCCCATCGAGCCATCCAAAATGATCATTTCTTCCTTTAGAGCAGAAAGAATCGATCTACTCACATCTCCCCCGCGTTTCCTGCAGAAACGCCAAAAGTAGCGGAAATGTCCAGTGGATGCAAGTCTCCAGAGTCAGAAAGTCAGTGCTTTCACAAAAATCTCTTGAAATCGGTCATGGAGGGCGAGTTCAACGAGGGAGGTTATTGTCTGGATCTGTTCCAGCCTGACAGTAAGATCAGGGTTTCGGGCAAGGGCGATGGCACCTTCCAGGCTTTGATTGCCACATTTTTTGTATTGCGAGAGGGGGAGAGAGGGAAGCATTTTGATCGCCATTGCTGCTTCAAGATCGAGATATTCGCCAAAGTTCCCGGCCAAAAGGATCTGCTGCAAATCGGTCGTTCTCAACTCCACATGTTCGAGGAGAAGGGTAATTCCAGTCAACAGGGCCCCCTTTGCGAGTTGAAATTCGCGGATGTCTCCTTGAGTTAAACTCAGCTTCGGTGTCAGTCCGATCTCCTCTTGTCCTGATGTAATTTCGCCATCCGTCTTGACCCATCCCTCTTTGACCAGTTCGGCCAGAGCTTGTACCAATCCACTCCCGCAGATCCCTTTCGGATAGGTCCCTCCAATCGTTTCACAAGCGAGGGAGTTATTCTGACGCTGAATGCGGGTGATGGCTCCTCCCTCCGCGCGCATGCCGATGCTGATATTGCCCCCTTCGAAGGCTGGGCCCGCTGGAGTAGAGCAGACGTAGAGGTGCTCCCCGTATTTGAGAAGAAGTTCGACGTTCGTACCGATATCAATCAGGAGGGTCGGTTTCTCTGCCTGATCGAGACCGGTTGCTAAAACTGCGGCCGCGGCATCTCCTCCGACAAATGAACCGAGAATTGGGAAGGTGGTTACGAGTGGGCTGGTAGCGGCCCATTCACCCTCCCCTTGATCCCCTCCCATCAAGGGAGGGGAAACTTTTAATCCCATCTCGCTTTGATCCCTTTCCACCAAAAGAGGGGAAACTTTTAATTCCATCTCGCCTTGATCCCCTTCCTTGATGGGAGGGGACTCTATAAATCCCCTCTCCCCTTGCGGGAGAGGGTCAGGGTGAGGGGGACATTTCTTGTCTAAGAGGTCATGTGGAAGAGGCGCCGTTCTCATCTCGCTAAACGTTGTGCGATAGGGAGCTTGGGAGAGTTCAAAGAGCCCCTCATTCCAGACGCAACTCGTCATGCAGCTATTGCCGGCGATGATCCATCGTTCAAGGGTCGGATCTTCAATTCCATGACTTTTCCCTTCCTCAAGGAAGGTGGTCCAGGAGCGGTTGAGAGTTTCGACCAGAAGCGATTGAAGATCCTCCGCTTCTTTTGGGCCTCGAATGCCATAGGTGAGGCGCGTCATGACGTCGTAGCCCCGCTTGATCTGGCGGTTGAGGCAGTTGGATTGCGCGATGAGAGTGCCGGTTTCAGCATCGAGGAAAGCAATGTCGACATTCGTGGTGCCGAGGTCGACTGCGGCGATGATGCGGGGAGAGGGATAGGACGAGGGGGAAGCGTGCCACGTGAGCCGCGGCAGGCGATTTAAATTAAACTGAGTCGGAACTGAAATGGAGCACGAAACCTTAGGCCTCGCCTGGCAGGAGAGCCGATAGCCCATTGCAAGCTGGGCTTCTGAAAAGTGTTCCCGGTCACAAGCGGTGATCGGAAGAAACCCCTTTTTCAGTTTGATCAGGCATTTTCCACAAGTTCCTTGTCCGTGACAGGCGGTGTTGACGGGGATGTCCTGTTGCTGGAGCGCATCAAGTAGCGTAATGCCGGCAGGCGCGGCACAGCTCCGAATTTCGTCTCCCGATTCGACTTCAACGAGATAAGGCATGTTTGACGACCTGAAGTGCAACATCGATCTTGCCGAAGGGGGCTGAGACCTCGACACCGGCGATGAGATCGCGGATTTCAGAGATCATCGCGCAGGCAATCCCGACCCCTTCTTTGACCGCTTCTTCTCCTGAGCCAACCTTGCGCATCCGCTCAAGGACAGGCTCTGGAACTACCACACCAGGCACTTCATGCGCCAGAAATTCTGCGTTGCGGAAACTGATGAGCGGCCAGATCCCGGCGATAATCGGGATCCGGAACTCTTCAATCTTTCGATAAAAATCGTAGAATTGCTGCACATCGTAAATGGGCTGTGTGACCGCTACTTCCGCACCGGCATCGACCTTGTAATAGAGGCGTTTGAGCTCATAGTCGAGATTCATGGCGGTCGGATTGGCGGCGACTCCAATCACAAAGGAGGTGGGATCTCCAAAGCGGGAGTCGCCGAGATCGCGGCCGCGATTGAGGCGGCTCACCATCTGCGTGAGCCCAATGGCGTCGACGTCGTAGACAGCGGTGGCATCTGGGTAGGACCCGAGTTTTGGAGGATCTCCAGTCAGCAGCAGCATGTTGCGAAGCCCCGCCGCATGCGCCCCCAGGAGATCCGACTGCATGCCGATCAGATTCCGGTCGCGGCAGGTATAGTGGAGGAATGTTTCAAGCTGCACTCGCTCCTGGACAAGAATGGCCAGGGGGAGAGCCCCCATCCGAGCCATGGCACGCGGTCCGTCTGGGATATTGACCGCATCGACCCCGCTCTCTTTCAATTTTGCGCACTGCTGGAGAACTTTTGCCGGATCCCACCCCTTGGGGGGAGAGATCTCGACTGTGGCAATGAATTCCTTGCGCGCGAGTTTTCGGCCGAGGTTCGATTTTTTCTCCAGAGGAAGAGGTGCGACATCTTTTACTGTGTCTCTTGGGGGGATGAGGATTTCAATGACGGGAGTCCGCTTTCCATCCTCTGGAGGGTCTGAAGGAAGAGCGTCGATCCCCGTGGCGACAACGGCATTGCGCATCGCCTGCAAGAGCGGCGGCTCTGTTCCGCAGCAGCCGCCCACTATTTTAATGCCCGCCAGGACAAACCGCTTTGCGTACTTCGCGAAATAGTCTTCGGAGCAGAGATAAATGTTCCGCCCTTCCACATTGCGGGGGGCGCCGGCATTAGGGCGGGCGGCAAGCGGCTTATTCGTGAGGGGGCGCATTTTTTCGAGCGTGTCCAGAATCGACTGCGGCCCGACAGAGCAGTTGAGCCCTATTGCATTGACCGGCTGTTGATCCAAAAATCCCGCCACCTCCTCAGGGCTGTTTCCAAGAAGGGTTTCGCCTGACTCCCGAATGGTCATATGGGCAATGATAGGGATGTCAGGGCTCAATTTCCGCACCGCTTTGATGGCGCACTCAATCTCCTGAAGACTCGTAAAGGTCTCCAGGCTGATGAGATCGACGCCGCTCCCGAGGAGTACTTCCGCCTGTTCAGTAAAAAAGTCTTCGGTTTCTGCGAAAGAGGTAGGACCATACGGTTCAATCTTGATCCCGAGAGGTCCGATGGAACCAGCAACATATTCTGAGAGTCCAACGACCTCCTGGGCGATTTTTACGGCATCTGCATTGATGGCCCTTAGTTTGTCGTCGAGGCTGAATTTCTTTAGTTTGACCCGGTTTGCGCCAAACGTATTGGTCTGAATGACCTCTGCCCCGGCCCGGATGTATTTTTGATGAATCGATTGAACTAAAGAGGGGTTGCTTAAGTTCGCTTCTTCGAAACAGCGGTTGATATAGATGCCGCTCGCATAGAGCATCGTCCCCATCGCGCCATCGAAGAGGATCGCCCGCCTTTCTTTAAGAAAATCAGCAAAGGGTCTTTTCAAAATGGGCTCTTCTCCTCAGGTTCAGCAAGGCTATGAGTAGCTTATTGTATCAGGGGTGGGAGGAAGTCAAGTTTGGGGAGGAGTTGCTTGTCTGATATGACTCTGTTAGAGAAAAGGATTTTCTGAGGCAGAAGAAGAGATTGGATTGAAATTATCGATATTGATTCCAGTGTATAACGAAGAGAAGACGATTGCGCAGGTCTTGGATCGCGTCAGAGGAGTTTCACTTCCTGGGCTATTGCGGGAAATCATCGCTGTTGACGATCATTCATCCGATCGGACGCGGGAGATTCTGCAGGCGTATGCAAAAGATCACGCAGAAGTGATCCCTGTTGAACATCCGCGCAATATGGGGAAGGGGAGGGCGATCCGGACCGCTTTAGCGGCGGCCACGGGGGATTGTGTCCTCATTCAGGACGCGGATCTGGAATACGATCCGAATGATTATCCGAAACTCCTCCAGCCGATTCTGGAAGGGAGAGCAAAAGTCGTCTATGGCTCCCGGTTTCTCGGTGTGAATCGCCTAAAATTTGTCGTCAGGGGCTTCTGGAGCATGCTCTCAGGGAAGAGATACTATTATTTGACCCATTTTTTGGGACTGCAGTTCTTGAATTTATTAAGTAACGTCCTCTATTGTGCTAAGATCACAGATGAAGCAACCTGTTATAAAGTCTTTTCCCGTGAGCTGATTGCTGAAATCCCTTTGCGCTGTGAGCGCTTTGAGTTCTGCCCGGAGGTGACCGCAAAGGTGAGGAAACTGGGTGTGCCGATTGTCGAAGTTCCGATTCGCTACCATCCGCGCACGGCGGAGGAAGGGAAGAAGCTCAACTGGCGGGATGGGTTTATTGCGATTTGGACACTTGTGAAGTATAGGTTTATAGATTGAAAGGAAACTCATGGAACGTGTTTTATTAATCTACCCGCCGACGGGTGTTTACTTAAGGGACGATCGTTGTCAGGCCCCTGTCGAGGGGCTGACAGCCCAGCCAAACCGCGAGCCTCTCGATCTCGGCTATATGGCGGCAACGCTTGAGAAAAATGGCTGTACCTGCCGGATTGAGGATTATGCGGCTCAAAAAGCAACCTGGAATGAATATCGAACTGGGTTGGCTCAGTTTAAGCCCGATATGCTGGTCTTAAGCATCACCACTCCCACCCTCGATCGTGATCTCCTTGCCGCAAAAGCAGCCAAGGAAGAGAACCCGGACGTTTTGACTGTCGCAAAAGGGGCGCATTTTGCGGAGCGCGATATTGAAACGCTGGAGCGCTATCCTTATCTGGATGTGGCGATTCGCGGGGAGTGCGAGTTTGCGATCGTCGATATTGCGAATGCACATAAAAAGGGGGATTTTAAAGAGGTCCTCGGAATTACTTACCGTCAGAACGGCACCATTGTTCGCAACTCTCCGAGGCCCCCTCTTGACTACCTGGATTTATTCCCGTTCCCCGCAAGACATCTGATTGATCACAAGCTCTATACAGCGCCGGACACTGGTGAGCCGATTGCGATGATCTATACCGGGCGGGGCTGTCCTCACCGCTGTATTTACTGCGCCGTCACGGTCGCATCTGGATATAAACTCCGCCAGCGTTCTCCGGCGAATATCGTTGCCGAACTGAAAGAGTGTGTGGAGGTGCACGGCATCCGGGACTTCTTCTTTCGGGCCGACACCTTCACGATGCATAAGGAGTGGACGGTTGAGATCTGCAGGCAGATCATCGATGCGGGCCTCAAGATCCGATGGGGGAGCAATAGCCGCGTCGATACTATAGATGAAGAGCGGCTCTTCTGGATGAAGAAGGCGGGGTGCTGGGTTATTGGCTTTGGTTTTGAGAGCGGCAACCAGGAGATGCTCGACAAGATGAAGAAGAACGCCACTCTGGAGGATGCGCGGCAGGCGGTGAAGCACTGTAAAAAATATGGCGTTCGTGTCTATGGCCTCTTTTTGCTCGGCCTCCCTTGGGAGTCTCGTCAAACTGCAATGGAGACCATTCATTTTGCTCAGGAACTCAACCCCGATTTCGCCGATTTTAATATCGCCTATCCCCTTCCCAGCACCGAGTTTTATCAGGTGGCCCGCGATGCGGAACTCTTCGATGAAGACAAGCTCCATGGTTTCGATTACGGCAAGCCGATCATCAAAACAAACCATCTCTCGACAGAGGAGTTGGTAGAGCTTCGCAAGAAGGCGCTCTGGAGTTTTTATCTCCGCCCCCTCTATATCCTGAGAACTTTTGCAAAGACGCGTTCTCCTAAAGTCTTTTGGAATTACGTTCGTTTTGGATGGAACTTTGTCATGAACCAGATCGTCTTCTACACGCTCCGTCCTTATCGGACGAGAGAGCAGGACAAATATAAAGAGATCGAGCAGGGGAAGAAGATCGCAGAGAAGGCAGAGTTTCTGTGGGGGTGGGATACCCCTGCGGGGAGATTGCGGGCGCAGCGGCGTGCGCGCATGGTGATTGAGAAGGGGAATATCGAACCGGGCAAAAAGGTTTTGGAAATTGGCTCCGGCACCGGCCTCTTTACGGAGTATTTCGCCAAGACCGGCGCCCATGTCCATGGAATCGATCTTTCTCCGGATTTGATTGAAAGAGCCAAAGCTCGTTTCAAAAATCCTCCCCCCAAAGCCACCATTAGCATTCCCTCTCCCTCGATGGGAGAGGGTCAGGGAGAGGGTGAGTCTCCCTTCTCGATCGATCTGCGCGTTGCAGATGCTGAAAAGATCCCTTATCCAGATAATACCTTTGATGTAGTGGCTGGGATCTGCGTCCTCCACCACCTCAATCTCGATCAGGTCCTCCCTGAGATTCACCGCGTCTTAAAACCGGGAGGGAAGTTTATTTTTTCAGAGCCGAACATGCTCAACCCCCAGATCCTTCTGCAGAAGAACGTCCTCCCCCTCAAGCGTCTGATGGGAGACACAGATGATGAGACCGCTTTTGTGAGGTGGAAACTTGCCTCTCAGTTGCGACTGCAGGGCTATGATCAGGTCCAGATTGAAAACTTTGACTTCCTCCACCCCTGGACTCCAAAGCCACTGATCCCGCTGATCAAAGGGGTCGAGGGGGTCGCAGAGCATATTCC